>DAIQBE010000063.1:0-10393 GCA_036781325.1 Leadbetterella sp.
ACTCTGAATATTTAAATAACTTGCTTTGGATAAACGAAGATAAAAGTTTTAGAGACAAAGAAGGAATTTTTTTAGGAAAAATACGTGGAATTCTGCCTAATGGCCAATTGATAATATGGACTAAAAATACAGAAAAGTATTACGATATCAAGGAAATTGAATACCTTTTTAATGATTGAGTAAATAAAATTGGGTATTTTGGGGGTAAATTCTATTTTTGCAAATTACAACGAGCCTTATAATCTATGAAAAACAAGGAGAAAGAGAGACTTTCAGAACGAGCTGATAACAAAGGATGGAAAAAATGGGGGCCTTATCTTTCTGAACGCCAGTGGGGAACTGTTAGAGAAGATTATAGTGTATACGGCGATGCTTGGAATTATTTATCCCATGACATGGCTCGATCTAGAGCTTATAGATGGGGAGAAGATGGAATTGGAGGAATTTCAGACAATAAACAGCATATCTGTTTTGCACTTTCATTTTGGAATCACCATGATAAAATTCTAAAAGAACGCCTTTTTGGTCTTACAAACAATGAAGGAAATCACGGAGAAGATGTGAAAGAACTATATTATTATTTAGATAGCTCTCCTTCTCATTCTTACATGAAAATGCTTTATAAATATCCCATATCAGCTTTTCCATATGAAGAATTAAAAAAAACCAACCAACATTTAAGTAGAAAAGAGGACGAGTTTGAAATCATTGATACCGGAGCGTTCAAAGAGAATAACTATTTTGATATTTTCATAGAATATGCTAAAGTGGATGTTAATGATATTTGCATTAAAATAACTGCCCACAATAGATCTAAAAAAATTGCCCCGCTCACTATTCTACCTACACTTTGGTATAGAAATACTTGGGACTGGGGATATGAAGAATTTGAAAAAAAGCCTTTTCTTTCAGGGATTTCGAATAATCAAGTGGAAGTTTCTCATAAACTATTTGATAGAATGAAACTGTATTGTAAAGATGCGGATGAACTAATTTTTTGTGAAAATGAAACTAATAATGCAAGAGTTTTTGGAAAAGAGAATAAAGGGCATTATTTTAAAGATGGTATTAACGATTATATTGTAAATGGGAATATTAAAGCTGTAAATCCAAACCATATCGGAACAAAAATGGCAGCTAAATATGCAAAGAAGATTGCACCAGGAGAATCGGAAACTATATGCTTGAGATTTAGCCAAAAAACCAACATCAAGCAGCCTTTCGAAGATTTTGATGAAATATTTGAAAAAAGAATTTCAGATACCGAGGAATTTTATGCCGAAATTCAAAAGGATATTGTAAATCAAGAAGAAAAGAATATTCAAAGACAGGCTTTTGCAGGGATGATGTGGAGCAAACAGTTCTATTATTATAATATTGATCAGTGGACAAACGGCGACCCTAAAATGCCTTTTGAGTTTAGAGGAAGAGCCTTTGAAAGAAATACGGCTTGGAAACATGCCTATATGGCTAACATTCTTTCGATGCCTGATAAATGGGAATATCCTTGGTTTGCCGCATGGGACCTAGCATTCCATACAGCCACATTGGCTAGAATTGACCCTGACTTTGCAAAAAGGCAACTTGCTGTAATATTAAGGGAATATTATATGCATCCCAATGGGCAAATTCCAGCTTATGAATGGAATTTTTCAGATGTAAACCCTCCTGTACATGCATGGGCCACATGGAAAGTGTATGAAATAGACAAACAAAATAATGGAGGTGTAGGAGATGTGAAGTTTTTAGAAAGAATATTCCATAAGTTGTTGTTGAATTTTACCTGGTGGGTAAATCAAAAGGATGAGGATGGAAATAATATTTTTGGTGGTGGCTTTTTAGGCTTAGATAATATTGGTGTTTTTGATAGAAATGCTCAAATCCCAGGAGTGAAGCTTCAACAAGCTGATGCCACTGGTTGGATGGCAATCTATACCTTAAACATGCTAAAAATTGCTTGTGAAATTTCATTGGAAAGGCCAGTATACCAAGATATGGCTTCTAAGTTTTTTGAACATTTTTTATATATAGCAGCGGCCATAAATAAACCAATGGACGAAGAAGCGAATGGACTTTGGGATGAAGATGACCAATTTTATTATGACAAAATTCACACTCCTTCTGCCCATACCATATTCTTGAAGATAAGATCTTTAGTTGGATTAATTCCACTTTGTGCTGTTGAAGTAATTGATGATGAACTATTAAATAAACTGCCAGATTTTAAAAGAAGACTAGAGTGGATTCTAAAAAACAGACCAGATTTAGCTTCTCAAATCTCTAGATGGAACGAGCCGGGGAAAGGACAAACACATTTGCTTTCCTTATTGCGGGGACACCGGATGAAAATGGTTTTTAAAAAACTATTTGACGAGAAAGAATTTCTTTCCGAATTTGGCATTCGATCTTTATCAAAATATCATAAAGAGCATCCTTATCATTTCAATTTACATGGGGAATCTTTAAGTGTGGCTTATACACCAGGAGAGTCAGACTTATCCATTATGGGAGGAAATTCAAATTGGAGAGGACCAATTTGGTTTCCGTTAAATTACTTGATCATTGACTCTTTGCATAAATATTCTAAATACTACGGAGAAGATTATGAGGTGGAATATCCTACGGATTCAGGTGAAATTCTAACCATAAAAGAAGCTGCATTAAAAATTTCAGAGCGATTAATCAATATTTTTAAAGAAAATAAAGAAAATCAAAAACCTATGAATGGAAATGAGCACACTTTTAATAAAAACCCTTATTTTAAAGATTATTATCATTTTTATGAATATTTTCATGGAGACAGTGGGAAAGGCCTTGGAGCAGCACATCAAACTGGATGGACTGGCCTTGTAGCGGATTTGATTCAGGAAGTTTCAGAAAATTGATAGATTAATTGGCACTTTTAAAATAAGCCATTGGTATCATTTTCAACAAATATTTTTCGATCTTTAATTAATGTGCGATTTTCTTCTAAAAAATTAGCAAAAAGAGTCATTTGCTGAAGCATAGGATTAAAATTAAAAGTTGACAAGAAATAGCTTTCAACGTAAATTTTTTGAAAATCGTAGATTAAATAGTCCATTTGGAGGCATCCTTTGTCTTTTAATGCGTATAAATAGAGCATTTGGAAATTAAACTGAAATTTTAATGGCTTATAGCTGGAAGTGGTTTTAATATCTATAACCCTCCCCTCTCCCACCACATCTGCATAACCATAAAATTGAATATTTTCAAAAACAAACTTTAAGGGAACTTGTAAGATTTTTACAGTTGGAAGCAAGTTTTGGGCCTCTTCAATTATTTTTGGATCGAAATTATGGCTTTTATTTTTTACAATTGCCTCCTCAAATGAGATTCCTTTTTTGAATTTCTTTAAAGTTTCTTCATCAAAATCAGAAACTCTATTTATTCTGTTCAAAAGACTACGTTTAGCTTCTTGTGTTGGTGAATTTAAATATTTTCCAAATTCATTTAGCAACGTTGGATAAACTCTGTATTTAACGTCAGGCATTTTTGGCTAGAGCCTCTAAACCCTCTTTTTGTTTCAAATGATGTCTTGAATGCATTTCTAAACTCTTAAACCATTCTTCTGCGTTTAAAAAGCCAAAAACGGGATGTTCGATTTTGTATGTTCCTTCATCTTGAACTAATAATGATTCCAGGTCGATAGCCGATAAGATGATTTCTTTTATTTCTGATACATAATAGGTAGCTTCTTTTCCAATAATTACAGATGCTACTTTTTCAGGAACTTTGACTTTAAGATCCGAAGGGAAACCTCCGTTCTTAAATAAACCCTCTCCTTTGGCATTCATAAGGCCACCTTCTTGTCCATTCCGTTTTTCTAAACATCTTTTGGTATTAGCCAAAAAGAAAAATTTACTTGAGCTACAGACGTGCTCATACATTTGAGCTAAAGACCAAGTATTGCTGTCAGATTTATAAAAAAATTCTTTCTCTGAATACGTAGATAGCGCTTCAAAATAAATTTTGAAAATATTTTGAATACTACTTAAGGCTTCTTTATTATTCATTTTAAAATAAATTGGTTACTGGGTAAACTTTCATTGTGTAATCTATCTAAAGCAGTAATTAAATAAGTATACTTAGTTTGCTTTTTTAGCGTATTGTCTGTGTAAGATAGCATACCAACATTTCTTATGATAGCAACCACATGGGCTGGATCATTCAGATTTATGGGTTCTTTTTCTTCAAACCTATACAAAACAAAGCTTTGAATTTCATCCTTATCTTTGGCTATTTTACTTGGAGTTTCCCAAGTAATAATGGCACTTAAATTATTAATTTTGTTTGCTACTAATTTCTCAGGGCTATTAGGGGGAATCCTATCTTTCCAAGGCATAGTAGGTTGTAAAGCAGGATATTTGTATAACAACTTTAAAGAGTCGCAAAACCCAAGGTTGTTTTTCATTAATGAAGAAGTATTATAGAAAATACTGCCTGAAATCTGATTATTATTTCTATTGTATTTCATTTGACGGGGTAATTGGCTTTTGTTTTTCCAATTTTCATCAGTTGAATTTTGGTCAACTCGATAGGTACTCTGCCCAATATATAAATGCCTTTGTCCGTGATTATTTGACCACCAATCGGCAAGTGGTTGATACGGAACTTTAGGATGCTCAAATGAAAAATAAATTTGTGGGGCAATGTAATCAATCCAACCCGCATTTGCCCATTTTTTAGTATCGGCAAACAAATCATCAAAAGAAGTTTGGCCAGCATCACTTAAGGATCCTGTAGGGTCCACTTTATTATTCCTCCAAACTCCAAAAGGGCTTATTCCAAACTTAACCCATTTTTTTTCGATAGAAATAGCTTTTGAAATATCGCGAATTAACAAATTAATATTCTGTCTCCTCCAATTTTCAATTGAATCAAACCCTTTTCCATATTTACTAAAAGTAGCCATATCATTCAATTTTTCATTGGCACTGGTGTAGGGATAAAAATAATCGTCAAAATGTATTCCATCAACATCATATTGCCTAACAATATTTAAAACAACATCTTTAATATATTCGCGCACCTCAGGTAATCCAAAATCGTATAATTTATATCCCCCATATGCTAAAAACCATTCCGGTTTCGTAATGGTAATATGATCTAAAGCTACAGATTTTGCAACTTTATGTAATCCTCTATTCAGATTTAACCATGCATGAAACTCCATATTTCGGCTGTGGCTTTCTTCAATCATAAATCTCATGGGGTCATAGACTGGACTAGGAGCTTTCCCTTGCTCGCCAGAGAGCCATTCAGACCAAGGCTCGGCACTTCTGGCATAAAAAGCATCTGAAGCCGCTCTCACTTGAACTAAAACCGCATTGATTCCTATTTTTTGATGATTATTTAGAATATCGACAAATTCTTGTTGCTGTTTTTCAGAACTTAATCCTTTTTTTGAGGGCCAATCAATATTATCTACTGTTGCCACCCATGCTGCTCTAAATTCACGTTTCGGTGAAATTGTTGTAGCATCATTAGGCCATTTTGACTTTATTATTGAAGACTTTCGACTACATTGGATTAAAATCGGGAGTATGACAGCAATAACAAGTAATTTCTTATGTTTCATCATAATCTTAATCTAAATATAACACACTTCTAAATGGCACATTGGTACTACTTATTCCTTGAATTTCAATTTTGATCTTGTTTTTAAAATCTTTTCTTACAAATTCTACACTTGCTTCTCCTTTTGAATCGGTTAATATTTCGGGATTCCAATACATGGTAGGCTCGTTTTCATTTATTAACAAACTATTTTTTACTGAAAATTCTTTAGGCTCAATTATTCCAACAACCTCCACTTTATTGAAATTTTTCAAATCAGAATCTTCATTTTTATTTGCATCATTTTTTGTAAAAATAGAAATAATTCCGTTTCTACCCAATTCCCCATACATATTTACAATCCGAGTAACTACCTCAATTCTTTCGATGCTATTGGGATCTATTGTAGATAATATTGATATTACTGATGAATTTCTTGAACTTACAATGGTACCGTTTAGTAAAATTAAAGGCTCCAAAGTATTAGTTTTAGAAATGGCCCCTCCCCTTATAGTGACCAAAGAAGAGGTAATACTAATACTTGGCACTTTACTCCTTAATCCATTTAAAATGCCTTGCGCATTTGCATTTTTTGTAATATCCTTTTCTTTTAACACATAATCGGGTATTCCATAAAGCAAAGATTTAGTCTCATTTGATTCTTTTTTTAAAGAGTCCTTTAATGATTCATTATTACTTTTAGTTATTTTTTCTATTTTTAAGAAATCAATATTTTCAATTTCAGAATTCGGCCATTTCGCCTCAAAATTTACGGTAGGGCTTGGTTCGTTATTTTTAACAATAAATAGATTCTCTTTATTCTTTTTAGACTTTGGTTGAAAATAAATGTTTGTATTATCATAAAAAAATAAATCTTTAAGAAAGAAATTTCCAGAACTATTTGCCTTGGTTTCATAAAGATTTTGCAAATTACCAACAAAGACATTTAAGTCACCTTCCACTGGTAGATTCTTTTTATCCAAAAAGATTCCGTTTATAGTAATGCCTTTCTCAATTGCATACCTAATCTCATTTCTACTTTCAGGTATTTGCGTTTTATATAAAAGGTTTTGTTCTATTGACTTTTCCTCCATAAAGGAAGGAGCAAATTTGGGATTGTTTACACTCAAAGAAATATTAGCTGGTAATGGTTCTCCTAATTCATTTTTAATCTTTATGTTTAGTTTTACAGAATTATGCTCTAAAGTTTCGGTAGAAGTAGAAATATTTACCTTTTCACTACTTTTGTCTACTAATTTGGATTGCTTAAAAATTTCTGTTTTTGATAAAATACTAATTGGTTGTTGAAACAGAAATTGGCTATCAAAATTCAGCATATATTGCGTAAAAGCCCTTAATTGGTATTGGCCTCTCGATAAATTTTCTGGCAAATTAAATTCCCCATAGGCATAACCATTCGTAATTTCTATCCTTTTTTTATCAATTATATTTTTGTTTGAGTCCACCAATTGTACATGCAATATGCTACTTGTAGTATCTTTTATGCCCTTCAACTTATAATTTAAAAAAGCTTTAAACCATATATCATCCCCTGGGTAATATGCAAGCCTATCCGTATGTAAATGTACATGCTCAGTAAATTTTGGCTTTTCAAATTTTAAAAAATAGGCTTCATTTTCAGTTGCATTAGGATTATAATTTAGCGGAAGCATACCAGAAACTTTTAAAAAATTCATATCTCCGGAAACATATACATCTGCTTGATTTATAGGCATTCCGTTTTTATTTACTATTACTTCTCCACTATTTGCTTGCATCCAACTTACTGCATAGGGCGTATCTGCATAGGTTTTTAAAGGACTTTCTAACTTTTCATTATGTATTTCTAAAGTATTATTTATTAAAATTCGCTTTAGGTCTAATTTTGAATCCACGTCAAATAATTCCACTGCTTTTTTTTCAATAACACTTTTTCCAATTTCTAATCTAAAAAGATTGCTTCGAATTGCATTAGGCACACTGCCTGGTTTATCTTCAAAAACCAAAAATCCATTTTCAGTTAATTTGTTATCAATCAATGATTTGAAAAAAAATATTTGAGATTTTTTGTAAGCAATAGCCCTGTTTTCGAGCCACCTTTTCATCTCTGTTTTTGAATTAGGTTCTTTTTCTAAAAATTGTACAGTTGCTGAAATCTTATATGCATTTTTTGAAACAAAAAAACTATTCAAATCAAAATTTAAATTATACCCTAAAGAGGTATTGTTTATTTTTATTGGTTGATCCGCTTTGGCTTTTAATCCATCATTATCTTCTTCAAAATCTATAACCCAAGGATTTAGAATTTCGCAATTTTCTGCAAACTCACTTTCACCGAAAAAACTCACTTGGAATCTTTTAAGTTGCTTTTCCCATCTCTTATCTCTTTTTGCTTTTACTTGAACTTCGGTAAGCTGAAAATTTGAAGGCACTAAAGAAATAGATAAATTAACCACTTCCTTTGGATTGGGTTTAATCTTAATTCTTTGAGAAACATAGCCAACATAGGTTACTACCAATTCAAATTCTCCTTCTGCAAAATAAGAAATTCCGAAATTGCCTTCAAGATCAGTATTCGTACCAATGGTAGTATTGTTTATGTAAATATTACAAGAAGGTAGACCCTCTTTTGATTCGGCATCACTGATCTTGCCCTTCAGTATGGTTTGTTGACCAAAAAGAGAAAATAAAGGGCTAAAGAAAAACAAGAATAAAAATAACTTAATCTTCATAATAGATAGGCTACTTAAAAAATAATCTGAACTCTAATATATCAAAGAAAAAGCATATTATTAAAAATTAAGACCACAAATATGAACTCCTAAAATTTAAAATTCCATTTATTGAAACTAAATTTTTTGTCATTGAATTAAAAAAACGCAAAGGTTAAGAAACAAAAATGGATTATTTAGCCTATAAAATTCCTAATTAAAAGGCTTTTACTTAATTTTGCATACTTTTTAAAAGAAAAACCAAGATTAATATGCTATTAAGTGAGCAAGAATTACTGAGAAGGCAAAAACGAGAAGAATTGATAAAAATGGGTATTGACCCTTACCCAGCAGAAGAATTTCAAACAAATACACCTATCAGAGATATCTTAAAGCATTGGCAACACAATAAATTCGATTTTATGGATGTAAGTGTTGCAGGTAGATTAATGGGTTTTAGAATTATGGGCTCCGCTTCTTTTGCAGAAATTCAAGATGAATCAGCTCGTATCCAATTGTATTTTAGGAGAGATGACCTTTGCCCTGATGAAGACAAAACGCTATATAATACGGTTTTTAAAAAATTGTTGGATATTGGCGATATTATTGGTATTCAGGGATTTTGTTTTGAAACCCAAACGGGTGAAATTTCAATTCATGTAAAATCTTTCAAAATCTTAAATAAATCTCTAAAACCTCTACCTGTGGTTAAAAGAGACGAACAAGGAAATATTCATGACGGATTCACAGATCCAGAGCAACGGTTTAGGCAACGCTATGTTGATTTAATTGTTAATCCAGAAAATAGAGAAATTTTCGTTAAAAGGGCTAAAATAATTAGCACCATGCGTAGAGTTTTTGATGATAAAGGTTGGTTGGAAGTTGAAACTCCTATACTTCAGCCTGTCCATGGAGGTGCTGCAGCAAGACCATTTAAAACCCATCACAATACGCTAGACATGGGCCTTTTTATGCGAATTGCTAACGAATTATACCTAAAGAGACTTATTGTTGGAGGATTTGATGGGGTATATGAATTCGGCAAAATGTTTAGAAATGAAGGAATGGACCGTACCCACAATCCGGAGTTTACCGCCTTAGAACTGTATGTAGCCTATAAGGACTATGAATGGATGATGAAATTTACAGAGGAAGTATTTGAGAAAGTTGCTATAGCCGTTCATGAAAATTCAAAGTTTATGTTTGGTGATGTAGAATTAGACTTTGCAGGACCATTCGAAAGACTTTCCATAACCGAAGCCATAGAAAAATACACTTCGGTAAATGTGGAAAAAGCCACAGAATCGGAATTAATGGCACATTGTACTTCATGGGGAATAGAAACTGATGCAAGTATGGGCAAGGCAAAATTAATTGATGAGATTTTCGGAGAAAAAGTAGAAGAACATCTTATTCAACCGACTTTTATTATCGATTATCCGATGGAAATGTCTCCGTTGACTAAAAAACATAGGAGTAAGGCGGGTCTTGTTGAACGTTTTGAATTGTTTGTAAATGGGAAAGAAGTGGCCAACGCATATTCAGAATTAAATGATCCTATTGACCAGCGTGAGCGATTTGAAGAACAACTTAAATTAGCGGAACGTGGAGATGAAGAAGCAATGGCAATGGATGAAGATTTTATTAGGGCTTTAGAATATGGTATGCCACCTACCGCAGGAATAGGAATTGGAATAGATCGTTTAACTATGATTTTAACGAATAATTTAAGTATTCAAGAAGTGTTGTTCTTTCCTCAAATGCGACCAGAAAAGAAAATTGAAGCATCAACAGAAGCAGATTATGTTGCGGAGGGGGTTCCACCTGTTTGGGTGCCGGCACTTCAAAAAATGGGTTTTTTAACCATCCCTTCCTTAAAAGAAGCCAATGCTAATAAAGTCTTTAATGATCTTGGAGGTATGCGTAAAAAACTAAAAATAGACGAAAAAATGCCAAGTAAGGAAGAAGTAGAAAGTTGGATAGCCTAAAGTGCATTGCCTATTAAAAATAAAAAAAGCGATTCTTGAAATGAATCGCTTTTTTTATGATGGTTTTTTTAATCCCTCTTCCCAAAAAATCGTTTTGGTTTTTTATTGTCTGAAGAG
>DAIQBE010000064.1:0-10348 GCA_036781325.1 Leadbetterella sp.
AACAAATTGGTTGATTCAATATATTTTAAACATTTACTGCATTTGATTTCACGTCTTTCCATCATCTTTATAAAATATACTATTATATAATTGAAAATAACCAAAAAGCCAAAAAAGTAATTGAATTTTAAGATTATTATATGGTAAATGTTATATTAAAATTAATTTAATATAGTTTTTTAATTGAAAAGTAATCTATGATTCAGAAAATAAATCCTCAATTTTTTTTTCTACGCCAATCTTCTCCAGAACTACTTGATTTTTGCCAATGTTAATCAATTGAGTATTGCTTGGCTGATTTTTGTTACTGTCAAAGTTATCGAATTTAAATGATTTGGAATTATTAACAGGAGTCAATATAAACTTATTTATATTACTTGATGATGTAACGTCAAATTTGTTACTTGTGCTCTTTGGAATTCCAATCCCTTCTGGATTACTTTCAGCGTGTTTATTAAAAAGGCTGAAATCAAAATTATTAGCAGTGTTTTTAGTTGTAAAATTGTTGTTTTTTTCAAAATTTGAGTTAATCCTAATGTCTTTTAATTGCTTGTTAAGTTGCCTTATCGGAATATATTTTGCATTGTTTTTGAATTTATTATTAAGATAATAAACATCATATTTTGTTATTAGTTGCATGTTAACAGGCAATTTTCTTTCCTTTGTTTCCTTTATTTTTTCCTCATTATAAGGCAAAATAGGTGAAATGAAATCTGCTGCTTTATCTTTGAAAACATTTGTGCCCTTTAATTGTTCCCCAAGTATTTCAAATAAAGTGGAAGGAATATAATAGATATCAGATTCTACATCTGAAATCATGAAAAGCTGCTTTTCCTTTAATTTTTGATCATTTGCGTAGAGCTTCAGCAGATATAAGTAAATGTCTTCTGCAGTATAAGGTCCATAATACACTTGATTTATGATGATGTAATATTTTTTTAATAAGTAATATTCGGGTGAATCGTCAGAATCATTATTTACTATTATTTTGCTAATCTCTTTGTTTTTAGGCGGAGAGTAAGCTTTCGCTTTTTCTTCTTCTTTTTTAGGAGTCATTACAAATTCTTCTGCAAACAAATCTACTATTTTATAATTCATTTGTTCGGTTGGATTTACTTCCTTGTTAGTGGCAATATTGAATAAATCATCCACATCTATTTTGTTAATTTTTACATTTTTAGTTTCCAATTCAGATTCATTGGGTATGATATAATGCACACTATTTTTATATTTTATATATATATACAGCTTTTTTATTTGAAACTCTTTACTTGGTTCCCTGCTAAACACAAAACAATCTGAAATATTTATCTCTTTACGAGTTTTCAACCACAAATCAGGGATTTGAGGCTCAACAATGTATAAGTTGGGATTTGAGCGGAAACTGCCTGAAAAAATGATGTTGTCCTTATACTGAGAAAAACTATTAAGCATTTCCTGAATTTTACATTGAAGTTTAATATGAATATTGTGATTCATTGTTTAGTATTATTTTTTATTAATTAATCATTTAACTAAAATATGCAATTTTATATTTAACTAATGTTTTATATGAAATTATAGCATGCAACTCTATAAAAACCCAATTTTTTGGCCAACCTATGTTTCTTATGGAATTCCCAGTTCAGGTATATTTAGCTTTCTAAAATCCAATAGAATTTTTATCAAAGCAGAAAAATGAAAAATATAATCAAATTAACTCATTTTCTATAAAAATCGATTCCATATTGATAGATTTTATATTCGAACTCTGCAATCTTTGTAATTTAAGTCAAGAAACTAGCCAATCATCGGTATTTTTAGTTGAATATTTCCTGAATAAAAAATATTCCGAAATCAGCAAAATTAATATTCAATTAGTAATAATTTCCAGTATTGTGCTTTCAAGCAAAGTATGAATAATATAAAATAGTTTAATGATATAAAACCTGTAAATTTAGGATTAATACACAAATATACCTGCAATTCATACAGTAACCCAATGATAATCCAATACGAAAGGGAAATTCTGAAGGTGATGAATTACAATATTTTTGTAAGGGACTATTTAATTATTGATAAACTCGGGCTTTATTTAGAAATAGTTAGGCCTTTAATACATGAAAAAAATTATTCGAAATTTGCCGGTATCTGCAAGAAAGTGTCAAATATAATTTATGATAATACAGAATTAAAGGAAATTTCTCTAATTTATCTTGCATCAAGTATTATATACGCGAGCAGTGTTTTGTGTACTAAAACAACTGGAAAAGTGCCGATATTAATGAGGAGTATTTATTTTTTTACTTATACAGTGTCTTTACTCAATGATTTCCCCGAAGATGAAATTATCTTATTAGGAATGAAAATACTGAAAACTATATTAGGAATAGAATTATATAAAAAATATTCATTTTAATTGATTTTGGAGTGGAATTTACGTTGATAATGATTAAAATAATAGCCACTACTTGCAGTCAATTATAAATTATTGTAGTTTATTATTGAAATTTTTCGGCTTAATACCTTTAATCGTATTATTAATAAATAACTATTAAATTTATTAATTAGAAATTTGATTTATTTGGATTAAAATCTAACTATATTTGATTCATCCCATTTTATTTGGTTTGGTCTATGGCTTCCAACTCTTAATTTAACTAAGTAGTCAAAAGTAAGTTGCTGCATAGTTTCTCTGACATCGATTAATTTAGAATTCGAGTTTAAACCATTTATCATAAATAAATATTCAATCAGAAAATGTAAATAACCGTCAGCTATAAAATTAGTCTCTGCATTATATGGTCGATATATTGGCAAAACTACATCGTTTCTCTGATATTCCTTAATAAGATTGCTGTGGTTCGAAATAATTAATGTGTTACATAAATTAAATTCAGGATATTTTTCAAAAATTATATTCAAGTCTTTTTTCGTAGGCGAGGGAAGAAGCCTATTTTGTTCATTTATTGGGGTATTATTCTCATTTTTGGTGAAAAGACAGAATTTTAAGCTAAATTGAAATACATTTTTACTTGAATCTGTATTGGCCAAAAAAATACTGAATTTGCTTATTGGTTTGTTCTTTGTCTTGACTAGACCATACAGCTATCTCGTATCTATCCTTCAGATTATCGAACATTTTAAATAACAATTCGTCTAAACTTGGTCTATAAAATACATTCATATCTCCGTCAACTATTTTTGGTTTCTTTTCCAAAGAAAGTAAATTTTCTATATTAAAGAATTTTTTGTGTTGAACATAACCAAGTAAACAGTTTAAATCAAAAGTAAGTAATAACTAAAAAATAAATATAGATCATTATAACCTTTTTATTAGCATTCATTTGTTTAAATTAATTAATCAAACTTATTCTATTTAAAGGTAATTATTAAACCAAATAATTCAATGAAATCTAATAATAGAAAGTAAATTTTACCTTAATTTTAATATTGAGTTGCAAAGATTAGGTAAGTTCAGTTGAGAATATTATCATTATACACTTTAGTTTAATTAATTTTTTAAATAAAAGGTGTCTGTTAATAATTTTAATATACCATAAATATATTTTCATTTGTAGAATTTATTAAAAGGTTATTATTTTAGAGTAAGACTGTACTCAGTCAGAATCATTTCTAGAGTACTTTCTTCTTATTTGTATCAACAAATAAGACAATAATCTAATCCAGGATGATAATAAGTACGCTTTATTCTCGGATGGAATATATCTTATGGAGATAGCAGTTTATACTGCTATTCCCACTAAGAGCGATGCCCTTCTTTTACTTTAAGTAATAAGAAGAATAAAGCGAGGCTGACTGGAGCTTAATAAATAAACTTTTTGTAAATAAAATTTGACTTCAGTTTGAATTCACATAGACTATATATATTGATTAATTGCAAATAGTTATTAATCCTTATATTTATTTATTGCTTGCTGGTATATTATTCTGAGATGATTTGTTATTATCTGGACTCTCTGACTGAGTTTGGTAAATAAACCCTAATATAAAAAGAATTATGATGGCTATTAAGTAAAGCCCTATTACTCCTCCATAAGCTCTGGTAAGCTGATTAATTTCTCTATGCGCTATTAAATTTCCAACATATGACTCATCTGGGTATTTGCCAATTAGCAAGGAAGCTCCCTAAACTTTAAAAATTAATTGATACCCGAACTATCATATAACTTCCTATTAATGAGGAAATAATAGCAACTATGGTATCCTTAATCAGATTAGCAAGAATAACAACTCCAACAATACCTATTATAATTGCTATCCAATATAACGTGTTCGGATTTACTGAAAAAATCAATACTAATCCGTTAAAAAGGAGGTTTCCTACCATGAATCCTAAAATTATTCCTAATATTGTGTTCATTAATTCCGCAATGCAAACAACTAAAATTCCAAATATTATCCCAAATAAAATTGATACTATATTAAACTAAATATTGTACTTCTTAAATCAAGAACGTAGAAAGGCAAAATAAGCGATCTTATAATAAACCCGAAAAGAAGACTTATTATGATAAACGAGCAAATTTTAAAATGTTCTTTTCCTAAGAAAAGGAAGAATAAACCCACAACGAAAAGAATTGCAACAATAATGTTTTTATTTATCCCTAAGCTTCTGTACCAAGGACTAAACTTTTCAGATTTACAGGCTATTAATTTTGATTTAATAATATACCATGCTTTGATTTCATAATAATCTTATTTTCGCAATTTGTTTGATCAAAGCTTCCAGGATTTAATATTTGAGGGAAAAGGGTAGATTTATCACATATGAGAGTCATCTTAATATTATAATTGCCTCCTTTTGGGCATTTATCCCCTGAAGGAAATATTAAAGTAAGCTGGTCCTTAGTATCTAAAGTCCATAATTTATCTTGACTCCAGTTTCCAGAATATAAAATACACTGTTTCTTATTAACTACTAAACTTGAAGTTCCGCATTCAGTTGAAATGTTATCGCATAAGTTAAAATCTATTAAATAACCTGATCCATTTTTCATAACATAGGTTCTTATTTATAAAATAATATACTGATCTCCTGATAAATTCATGCCATAAAGATTATAAAACCACCCATTCATCTTTACAAAGCAATTACCACGAATTTCAAGATCTTCAGGAAAATCAGAAATCGCCTCCTGATCAACAGCATCTGGATCATCTCTTTTAACCTTCATTAATTTTTTAGGGTTTTGTTTCAGTTTTGTTTTAGATTCAATTTGAATAAGAAGGAGGGTGAAAATTATCAAATGTATAACTGTAACAAGCTTCATTTAAGTAATTTATTAACTAATTGCAATAGAATAAAAAAAGGAAACTTTCAGTAATAGTCCAATTATAGACCAAATCAGGAAATCTGTTAAATATTTTATGTTGTGTTTTACTTTTAATATAAAATCACGTGCTTGGCCATATTATTATAATAACAGTTGACACTCAATTTTTAATATCTAAATCTATATTATTTAGTCTAAATAATTAATAAATTGAATATTATTCTTTGTTAGTAAATTAAAAATTACTAAATTATAATTTTTTATATCAATAAAATTTAATTGTAAAGATCCAAATCATCATCTTTATTATTTCCACCGATATTAGAGGATGAATTATCATCAGGCCATCTGATCTTTGAACCAGCATTTTTCCCAGAATTAAAAGCAGGATCGAATTTTCTTTTAAAATCATCATATTTAGCTAGATCTTCTAAAGTTACTGATGTTCTCGAAAAACTAAGCCCAATTTCGAAATGTTTTCTTGTAAGAACTGGGACTGGATCTTCCATCAGTTCTAGTTCCTCGTTTTCCCTTTCCTTTAGTAGTTTTTTTTTTTGTACTTCAGCTTCAATTGATTCTTTAATTGCGGCTTTGCATACTTGATTGCACAGCTCCTTCATATCAGCACCAGAAAATTTATCTGTTAAATCAGCGACGAAATCAAGATTTACATTCTTATCAATAGGGCATTTCCTTAAAATAGCTTTTAGAATTGCAAGTCTGCTTTTTTTATCTGGCAGTGGAATATAAACTAATTGATCAAGTCTTCCTGGTCTAAGTAAAGCTTCATCTAGAATATCAGGTCTATTGGTAGCACCCACTATAAACACGTTTTTCTTAGCTCCGATACCATCCATTTCAGTTAAAAGCTGATTTATCACTCTATCAGCTGCTTCTCCACCACCACCGTGACCTGATCCTCTTGAAATACCAATTGAATCCAATTCATCAAAGAATAACACACAAGGAGCTGATTGTCTTGCTTTATCAAATACTTCTCTCACATTGGCTTCACTCTCTCCAAACCACATTGTCAATAACTCAGGGCCTTTAATAGATATGAAATTCGAGGAGCATTCTGTGGCAATTGCCTTGGCTAACAATGTTTTTCCACAACCGGGAGGTCCATAGAATAATATTCCTCTGCTTGGGTTCATGCTGAATTTCAAAAATTTGTCAGGATGCTCTAATGGATATAAAATCATTTCCTGTAAAGATTGCTTTACCTCCTCAAGTCCACCAATATCTTCCCAAGAAACATTAGGCACTTCAACTATGGTTTCTCTAAGTGAAGATGGATTAGTTTGTCCTAAAGCATGTAAAAAGTGATCATTAGTAACTGCCATTGAATTCAATATTTCAGCATCAATTTTATCATCTTCTAAGTCAATAATGTCCATTTTTTCTCGAATGCATTGGAGCCCAGCTTCTGTGCATAACTGAGCCAAATCAGCACCAACAAATCCGTGAGTGTCTTTTGCAACCTTAGCAAGATCGACTTCTTCTGATAATTTCATATTTTTGGTATGGATCCTCAGGATTTCCATTCTTCCAGTCTCATCAGGAACTCCAATGTCAAGTTCTCTATCGAATCTACCAAATCTTCTTAAAGCTCCATCAAGGGAATTAGGTCTATTAGTAGCTCCAATAACTATAACTTGCTTTCTTGAATTTACACCATCCATTAAGGTTAGTAACTGAGAAACAATTCTTCTTTCGACTTCTCCTTGAACCTTGTCTCTTTTGGGAGCAATACTATCAAGCTCATCAATGAAAATTATTGCAGGGGCATTTTTTTCGGCTTCTTCAAACGCTTTTCTAAGGTTTCCTTCTGCTTCTCCAGCCATTTTGGACATAATTTCAGGTCCATTGATTAAAAAGAAGAATGCACCGGTTTCATTTGCAATTGCTCTTGCCATTAGAGTTTTTCCACTTCCTGGAGGTCCGTAGAGTAAAACACCTTTTGGAGGCTTAACACCTAGAGTTTTAAAAAGCGTAGGATGTCTTAATGGAAGTTCAATCATTTCCCTAATTTGAGCAAGCTGTTTCCTTACTCCACCTAAATCATCATACCCTACACCATCAGCCTTTTCTTCATCATCTCTCTTTATTGGCTCACCTTCGTCGAAAATAACTGTTTGAGGTCCAACAATGCAATAATTTTCTGGATCAACCTCACATATTTTGAATTCAACTGGTTTAAAGCCACCTCTTACAATGAAAGTGTCGCCTTTATGTACTGGTCTATAAACATCTTTAAAATAAGGCTTTAAGTAAGTCTCAGTAAGATTGCCAGTAAGACCTTCAATAGTGTCTTCGAAAGGTAAGATATGTATTCTCTTCCCCATTGGCACATTAGGTTGCTTGGTTACCGCAACTATATCCCCAAGTCTTACTCTTAAATTTCTTCTCACAACTTTATTCATTCTTATCCTTTCATCTTCTAATTGCCCTGATTCGTCTGGTAATGCAATGGCAATGGTTTGTTTTCGTTTTTTTCCCTTAAGTAAAACAGTTTCCGCTTTGAATATTTTAAGCTCATCCATCTTCTTTTGTGTCATTTGCACAACAGCATTATCGTCATTAATAGCTTCCTCTGCCATTAATCTATGAGGAGCTTTCTTTCTGTCTAAAATTGCTGTTGAATAATCTTTCTTGTCTGCAGGTTTTTCTTCCTTGTTATCAACTATCATTTTTAATATAAATAATTTGATTATTTAACTAAATATTAATATAAGTAGAAGTGATAAATTTGGATAAATAAATATTTTAATGAAGAAATAACAGAAAGAATGGAATAAATATTATTTAAACGAAAATTTTAATAATACTCTTTTACACAAAAACAAAATAATAGAATAATATTCCTTCGGTTATTAAATTATTATTGGCTTATTTCTTTTCTTCATTAGATTTCTTTCCTACTAACACGTATTTTTGCTCTTTATATTTTCTAGCGAGAGATTTTCTTATTTGTCTAAAGGCGAAAACTCCCTTAGTTTTTTTTTCTTCTTTTCTGGGTTGTTTTACTGGTTTTCTATATTCTTCGCAAATTACTTCAACGTGGCAATTAGAACTTAAATAAGCATTGATTCTACCATGGGCCCTGTAGGTTCTTCTTCTTCCTTGAACAGCGGCATTGACTGAAACTCTTTTAATAACTAAATTATCGACATTAAGTCGTTTCTGTTCAGCATTGGCTCTGGCATTTTGTAGAATTCCAAGCATGATTCTGCAGGATTTAACAGGCCATCTACCTTTAGTTAATCCAAATTGAAGAGCTTGACCGGTTCTTCCCATTGACCCGTTATATTTTGTGAAAGGAATACATCTTCTTCGTTCTATTACTTCATTTAAATATTGTTCAGCAGCTGCGAGTTTCATTCCTTTCAAGGCTTTTCCTGTTTCATAGGTGTTTTTGAAATGTACCCTCAAGTCGAATGATTTTGCGGAACATGCTAAATTAATATTAATTGGGATATTATTTACATTTGGATGAATCTGTTGTTATAATTCTCTTTCCCATGTTATTCTTAGATATAAATATATTTTAATGAAATTAATTATTTATTAATTTAATAAATAATTGGCATATGCTTAAAGAAAATATTGATGATATTTACCTTGAATTTAATGATTGTGATAAAAATAAATATTGTGATCATTCTGTTTTAAGTAAACACCGTTTTATTTCAACAAATGTAAATTTAGACAAAATAAACCTTTGCAATCAAGGGATTTATTGGAATACAATACATAGGCAAAGGAACAATTTGAGAACTCTTAGAAATGAAAGTAAGACATACAGACAGTTTCAAACAACAAATCTTGAGAAGAAATTAAAAGAAGAATACTTTCAGAAGCAGGATAATGATATCTTTTATCAATTTTCTGAATTTTGGTCAGCCACTAAGATTTCAGTGCAACACTTCCAATTGCGTAAAGGGCTGAAATTTGTTATTTTTGCTTCAAGTGATGAAGTTACCAATGAATTGGCTTATTTCGAAGAATCAGCCATCATATGTATAAATGTAGTTACAAAACAAAAATTAATTTTGGTTAGATTTCAACCAGAAGAAATAAATTTTAACGAGAAACCAATCTCTTTTGATGTAATCAAATTTCCTAATACAAATGAATATTTGTTAGCATGTGGTAAAGTCAATAATACAATTATCATTTATAGAGTATCATTCAGTAATCTCAATGGTATTATAATAAAAAATTCAAGTGTTTTACTAAATAAAGTTATTAAGCAGTTACTCCCGAGACCATTATCCGTAGATGATAACATTTTAATAAATAATGTAAGGTTTCTTGATAATTCAGCTGAATTTTTAGTTGTGTGCTCCAATGATTCAACAACTAGGGTTTATGATATAACAAAAGATTTTGAAATTTCATTAGAATTTAAATCGCAAGATTGTGTTAATCATTGTGATTTTGACAAAAACAAACGATTATTATGTTGTGGTGGCGATTTTAAAGAAATTGATGTCTTTGACTTTAGAAGTCAGAAAAAGGAAATGTCATTATCTGGGCATTATGATTTCAGTTTTTCGACAAGATTTAACCCTTTATCATCTGGTAACATACTTGGGAGTGCTAATCAAGATCATACACTAAAATTATGGGATCTAAGAAAAGGGGATAACTGCAATTATAAAACACTCTATGGAGTTTACAATCCTATTGGAGATTTAATATTCATTGGAGCAAATAATACCATTGTTTATTTCGAAAATAACGATTATTTGTATATATATAATGAAAAATCTGATACTTATCAGCAACTTCAATTATTTGGAAGTATATCAGGTGTTGCCTACAATCAAAATACAAAAAACATATTTGTTGGAAATTACGAAGAAATTAGCAATGGGATAATTATATATGAAGAGTTAAATTACAACATCAATAATATTAAACAAATAATTTTTTAACTTTATTAGCTTATTAATCAGGGTTATTAAATCAATAAAATAATTATTACAGATTATTCTTTAGTCGTAATGAGTTGGGGATTGGGGATTGGGGATTGGGGACCCAATCCCCAATCCCCAATCCCCAAT
>DAIQBE010000065.1:0-10347 GCA_036781325.1 Leadbetterella sp.
AATTTTTCTCTTTTCCAAAACCAAATACCATTTGAATTTTTCAAATTTGCATCTTTAAAAAGGACATATATATTATTGGGTAGCTGCACTTGTCTTTTGGTTTTTTCCTGACAAGATGCAACTATAATTCCCAATATAAATAAGCAGTATTTCATTTAATTTGCTGTGCCTTTTGTACCATAATATTTGCCCCCATTAATCCATGGGGCTGCTTTCAACAAATCAGCAGAAACACTAGAATTGGCAGAAATTACATGATAATGATATATTTTATCATTAGGATAATCCTCGGTGGCACCTACATGACCATTATATATATCCAAGTCGGCGGTAGTAATTTTTTTACCGTTTTCAATTGGCCCATAAACAGGAAAACCATCTAGCAAAAAGCCCATAAATGCTGAATTTCCAAAGGTCTTAGTTAAATATTTTGGTTCGTAATGATAATGATATTGGGCACCAGCATTGGTTGGCGTTGGATGTCCTAAATATTGATCTGCATTATTTATTTCTAACGCATCGAGTAAAGCCCCCGCTCCGTTATATTGATTAAAAAATTCTACGCCATTTCTGGCAATTCCAATAGCTCCACCAGTAGTAGATGAATGAGTAGTTGATACCGATGGAAAACGTGGAATAGTAAATGTGGTAGCACGAGAAATTAGCGTTGGGTCGCTGATGGTTCCCATCAAGTTAATTTTAGTACTGAAACTTGGATTATCGCCGTTGTATGCTTCATATTTAGCATGTCCTACTCCATAAAAGGGTGATTTGTGGTCTGGAATATTATTGGTTTTGATAATAGTATTCGTAGTACCAGAATAGTCTATAGAAGTGATATTGGTCATTTTGTCATATAATTTTTTGAAGTCGTTGGTAGTGGTACCATCTGTTGAAGATGAACTTGGGATTGTCGTATTAGTTGGACTTACATCATCGGCATTAGTAGTAGAACAAGAAGAAAAAGTTAAGATTAACAATACTGATGGAATGAGTGATTTTTTCATTTTGATTAATTTTAAATGTAAAGAATAAGTAAACTTTAGGTCTAGTTTAAATGCATATGATTAAAATTAATTTTTGACTTTTTATATTTATGAAGTTTAGACGAATTAAAATATAAAATCCTTCGAAAAAAAAATCTCATAAAAAATATTTATAGAATAAAAGGATTCGATTCTTTTTTTCGTCTAAATAAATGTAGTGGAATTAAATTGTTAAATTCAGGGAGTTTTGATCTATATACTTTGCTAAAAAAGAAAAAATGAAAAAAATAAGGCCTATTTTAATTGTTTCCATTTTTGTCATTTTTGGGTCTTGCTCAAAAAGCAAGGTTGGAGATGACCCTATGCCTATTATCACGCCAATTAATTCTACACCTCCCAGTACTTCTTCCACCTCAACACCCAATATTATTTTTATAATTGCTGATGATTTGGGTTGGGATGTTTTTGGAAATTACCCAAATATAACAGGCACAAAAGCATCCACTCCTACCATTGATTCCTTAGCCAAAAATGGTATTACATTTACCAATTTTTGGGTTAATCCTGAATGTGCCCCAACAAGAGCGGCAATGCTTTCTGGAAAATTTGGATTTCGTACAGGTGTTGGAAGTGCTCAAGGAAATTCTACATTGCCAAGTACCGAAACTATAATTCATAAATACATCAATGATAAAACTGCAAATTCTTATGCAACGGCGGCCATTGGTAAATGGCATATTAGCCCTCTAAACCAATTATCAGGCCCAGAAAATTTTGGAGTTCAGTATTATGCTGGGTTTTTACCAGCAGCTATCAATGATTATTATAATTGGACAGAAACGAGTGGAGGAAAACAACAAACTATCACAACATATACTACCACTCAATTTGTAGATAAATCTGTAGCATGGGTAAAACAACAAGTAAAGCCCTTCTTTTTATGGTTGGCTTTTAACGCGCCGCATACTCCTTTTCATAGGCCACCACTAAATCTAATTAAAAACCAAAGTCTTGCCAATACCCCAGCCGCCATTAATGGAAATCAATACATCTATTATTTGGCATCGATTGAAGCGATGGACAAAGAAATAGCTCGTTTGATTGCTTCGCTTACCCCTATACAAAAAGAAAACACTGTTTTTATTTTTGCAGGAGACAATGGCACTCCTTCTCAGGTGACTCAAGCGGTATTTAAAACAAATGGGGCAAAGGGTACATTGTTTCAAGGGGGAATAAATACACCATTAATAGTATGTGGCAAAAACGTGACTAGAAAAAATATAATAGAAACTGCATTAGTAAACGCTCCGGATATGTTTCCTACTATTGCCGATTTAGCTGGTGCTGGAAGTGAAAAATACCAAGATGGAGTTTCAATAAAACCATTATTTACCAATGAAAATGCTACTAAAAGAACTTTTATTTATAGTGATTATTTTAGTGTCCCAGTTGACCCGTTTGATGGTTATTCAATTAGAAATGATAAATTTAAACTCATATCTTTAAAAACAGGTACTGAATTGTTATATAATCTAAGTACCGATGCTTTTGAAAAAACCAATCTTTTGTCAGGGACTTTATCAACTGAAGCAAAACAAAACATAGAAAGTTTAAGAGTTATAAAAAATAGTCTTTAATAAATATACTTTAATGAAAAAAAACAAATTATCCTATCTATCCTTGAGCATTTTGGCTTTTTTATCCAGTTGTTCAAAAGCCACAGATGACAACGGCACAGTTACTCCTGCAGTTAATGTTACAGCTTCAAGCACCGTTTCTGATGTATATAAAAAGATCTATGGAGCATCAAATATCACAACTGATGGCACTTTTATAACGATAAAAAGTAAAGGAATACCCGATCATAAAAGCATTTATTATGCTGCAGCTAATTCGTTATATGAAAATTTTGTAGGCACAACTTTTGGTGGTAATGTTTTCAAAAAAAACCCTAATTCCGTAGTTGAACAAAGCTTCACATTTAAAATTCCGATTAACCCTACCGTTGCTTCTAATCATGCTGCCACTCCATTAGGGCCAATTGGGATAGCCCTAAACGGTGTTCCACTGTATAATCAATATGCAGGCCCAAATAATCAAGCATTAACTGGCGAGGTTGCAAGCTTTGACCAATATTATGGGCATCCTCAACAATCGGGACAATATCACTATCACGTAGAACCTATTTATTTAACCACAGTAAAAAGTACAAAATCTGGTTTAATGGGTTTTCTTTTAGATGGGTTTCCAGTTTATGGTCCATTGGAGGAAAGTGGAAAAACTGTTGCAAACAGTGAATTAGACGTATATCATGGTCATACACATGCCACTATAGATTTTCCCAAAGGTATTTACCATTACCACTTTACAGCTGACGCCCCATATTTGAATGGAAATGGCTATTATGGCACAGCAGGAACAGTAACTCAATAATTTTCAAACAAGTTTTAATGAAATCAATCAGCATTATACTTATTCTCTGCTCATTCATTTTTGGATTCCAAAAAAATAATGCCTTAGAAAAAGAAAATATAGTCCCAAAAGTTTTTTCAAAAATTTATGGAGCCTCAAGTATTACCAATGATGGAGCATACATTACAATAAAAACCAATGGCGTTCCCGATCATAAGAGCCCATATTTTGCTAATTCAGATTCATTGTATGAAGTTTTTAAAGGATTCACATTTGAAGGGAATACTTTTAGGAAAAATCCTAATAGCATTATTTCTCAATCCTATACTTTTCGAATTCCTGTAAATCCTAAAGAAGATTTTCGTCATGCGGCCACTAGATTGGGGCCAATTGGAGTAGCTTTGAATGGTGTTCCATTATTCAATCAATACGCAGGACCTAATAATCAAGAACTTACTTTTGAAATTGCTAGTTTTGATAAATACAATGGGCATCCGCAAAGTATGGGTATGTATCATTATCATGTGGAACCTATCTATTTGACAACTCTAAAATCTTCAAAATCTGGCTTAATGGGCTTTTTGCTAGATGGATTTCCTGTATATGGTCCTATAGAAGAGGATAATAAAAAAGTAATCAATGATGATTTGGATGTATTTCATGGTCATTCACATGCTACCATTGATTATCCAAAAGGAATTTATCATTATCATTTTACATCCGAAGCGCCCTATTTGAATGGCAATGGATTTTATGGAACTTCTGGAACAATTTCTAAATAATTAGATGAAAAATTTCTTATTTCTTTTTTTATTATTTTCTCTTTTCTCTTGTAAAAAAAAGAAAAATCATGAATTTAATTCTTCAAATAAATTAATTACTCCAAAAGTCTTTGTATTAAAATCTTCGAAAGATTTAAAAATTTCAGGAGATACTGTTTATTTCAAAAGTAAAAAATATTCCGGTTTTTTATATGAATTAAATCCATATTCAAAAGACACTTTGCTGGTAGAAGCCTACTTAGATGGCTTATTGAATGGAATTTCTAGAAAATGGTATGAAAATAAAATTTTAATGGAAGAAAGGCATTATAAGGATGGGAAAAAGAATGGAAAACATGTTGCTTACTGGGAAAATGGAAAAATGAAATTCATTTTTACTGCCAAAAATGATGCTTATGAAGGTGAAATGAGAGAGTGGGCCTCTAACGGAAAGTTATTTCACTTAAGTAATTATAAAAATGGACAAGAGGAAGGGCCTCAAAAAATGTGGTATGAAAACGGTAAAATTAGAGCAAATTATTTTATAAGGAATGGGAAAAGATTTGGATTATTGGGGACAAAAAACTGTAAAAATGTATCGGATAGTATTTTTGTTGTTAAGTAATTTCTTGTTATCAAGCTGTAATGAAAAAAAAGCAGAAGACTTTGCTTTACCTTATTATAACGATCCTGATTTCACTCCAATATTTATTAAAAATCCTTCAGAAGTTTCAAGTAAAATTCCTCATGTAATTGAAAATTTCGCCTTTTTAAATCAGGATAGTATTATAATCTCTGAAAAAGAAACGGAGGGAAAAATTTATGTTGCCAATTTTATTTTCACTTCTTGTGGTAGCATTTGCCCAACCATGACTCGCAACATGAAAATTGTAAGTGATAGCCTTGATTCTGAAAGGGACTTCACACTTCTTTCTTTTACCGTTACTCCATGGATAGATAGTCCAAAGATCCTGAAAAATTTTAAATTTAAAAATGGAATTACCAACCCCAACTGGCACTTTCTAACAGGTTCAAAAGGAGATATTTACAAATTGGCAAGGCAGTCCTATTTTGCAGAAGAAGACATTGGTTTTAGCAAAGACAGTACTGAGTTTTTGCATACCGAACATTTTTTATTGATAGACAAAACTAAACGAATAAGAGGAATTTATAATGGTACATTATCCTTGGAAATGGAGCTTTTGATTGATGATATCAGAAATTTGATGAAAGAAAATCAAATATGATTAGGTATTATTTTTTAGCAATAAAAAAATCTCCTCTTAAAAATGAATCTAATTACATAAAATTTAGAAAGGAAATCTTAATCAAATATTTTTAATCAAAAGATTGCATTATATTTTAAATCATAAAGTCAAACTTTTATATTTTGATACATAGGTACCAACCTTATATTTTTCAAAATCCTCTTTTTTATGATTATTATCTCCAATATACGTAATCACTTGGTGAAAAGCTTTAGCATCCATATATCCAGGGAGAGGTTGAATCATATTAAATTTTTCGTCTAAATATACAATACTTGGGTAGCTCATTTTTCCTTGAAGAAGCTCAATTGCAGCCTGATTGGTCTTATTTGTTTCGTCAAATTTATAGACTTTATTCTCAATTCTGATATCTTTAGTGCTTTCCGCATCTAATTTTACGGCATAATAGTTCTCATTTATATATTTAATAACTGATGCATTTGTAAAAGTATTTTTATCCATGACTTTACACCAGCCACACCAACCCGTATAAACATCGATAATGACTTTCTTCGGAGCAATTTTAGTTTTGGCGTAAGCTTGTTCTAGAGTTAGCCAATTTATTTTATTCTGCGCATACGTCTTTACACTAAATAGCGATAAAAAAACACTAAAAAAAAGGCTAAAAATACTTATTCTTAAATTATTCATTTTAATTGATATGATTTCTGAATTAGCTAACGCAAATAACATTCCAAAAATTTTAAAATTTATTCCCAAACAGTATGATAAAATTTACCAGAACTATCATCAACTCTTTGGTAGGTATGAGCCCCGAAGAAATCCCTTTGAGCTTGAATAATATTTGCAGTAGGAAAATTATTATTTAAAACATTCAAATAATCTATTGCTGCCAAATGACTTGGAATAGGTAATTCCTTTTCTAAAGAGCTTTTACAAACATTTTTAAGAGCAGACTTGTTGTTAGTCATTTCTTTAATGAAATCTATATTTTCAAAAACATCAGAACTATTTTTAAATATTTCTGCTAATTTTTCCATCAATACACTTCTAATTATACAGCCATTTGTCCAGATGCGTGCTATCTCAGAAAGATTAAGGTTCCAATTAAAATGATCTGAAGCGGTTTTAATCAAACTGAAGCCTTGCTGATGGTTTAAAATTCTCGCCAATTGATAAGCTGCTTTTATTTCATTTTCACTTGCTTTAAAATCAATTGATGAGACTACTGAATGATGATTTATCCCAATATAATCAGTTTTTATACTTGATAAATACCTAGCAAAAAGTGCAGAAGTAATCATTGTAACCGGAATACCTAATTCAGTTCCTGCAACAGTGGTCCAGTTTCCAGTGCCTTTATTGCCAGCTTTGTCTAAAATTAAATCTATAAGATTTTGATCTCCTTCTTTTTTTAGTAAAATTTCAGCCGAAATTTCTAACAAATAACTTTTCAATTCTCCATTTGACCAAGATTTAAATAGACTTGAAATTTCTGTTGGCTCTAAACCTTTACCGTATCTTAATATTGCGAAAGTCTCTGCAATCAACTGCATTTCAGCATATTCTATACCATTATGTACCATTTTAATGAAATGGCCAGATCCTTCAGGTCCAATATATGTGCAGCAACTTTCACCGTTTTTATCTTTTGCGGCTATATTATTTAAATAATTTGAAATCTTTTTATAAGCTTCAAAATCGCCTGATGGCATTATAGAAGGCCCCTCCAAGGCACCTTTTTCTCCTCCGGAAACTCCGGTTCCAATGAAATGAATTCCATCTTTAAGCAGCGAATCCATTCTTCTTTTTGTATCCTTATAGTGCGAATTACCGCCATCAATTAATATATCTCCTTTTTCTAAAAATAATTTAATCTGATCAATAAATACATCAGTTTCATGCCCAGCTTTTATCATTAAAAATATTTTTCTTGGATGCTGGATAGCGTTTACAAATTTTTCCAAGTCTTCAAATCCTAAAGCATGTTCTAATTCGGAATATTGCTCAATGAATTTATTTGCGATATTTTCTTCTAAACCAACAACATGTCTGTTATACAATGATAGTTTTACTCCATTTTTTGCCAAGTTGCGGGCTAAACTTTTACCCATCACCCCTAAACCCACTAATCCAAATTCAGAAGTGTTGAGTTTGCTCATAATAAAAGAAATTATTTCTTCCGGCTGACTTTCTAAGTTTACAAAAATACCTTTAATCGGTTCTTCTAGGGTTTCAAATTGAGATTTTAAAAGATTTGGAGGCATAAAATGTCCCTTTCTTTCTGAAATTCTTTGATGAATAAAATCAAAATCTCCTTTTAAGTAAATCCACAATACTTTAAAGGATAAATCTTTTTCTAAAATAATTCGGTAAGCTTCTTTTAGAGCAGAACATGCAAAAACAGCTGATTTATTTTTTTTAATTATTTCTTTAGCTTTAGAATTTATCGCATCAAGCCAATTTTCACGATCAGAATCATTTAAAGGTGACCCTGAAGCCATTTTTTTGACATTTTCTTCTGAATGAAAATCATCTCCATCGAAAAAATCAATATTTAGCGTTTCGGCAAGCAATTTACCTATTGTGGTTTTACCACTGCCTGAAACACCCATGACAAAATAAATTGTTTGCTCCAATTCTTTCTGTTTTTTTCACAAATCTACTCTTAAAATGTTAATTAGTCAATTAAGAAGAGCGTATTTTGAATATGTTTAAATTTCTTTTTCTAATTCAATTTGCCTAAAATTCAATAATTTAAAAAGTAAAAACAATAGGTTTAATGCTTTGACAATTTTATTTTTGCAATTCATATCCTATTCTATGTTACAATGAGTCTTTTAGGCAAAATCAAAAACTATGCGAAAGAAGATTTTGAATTGAATGTTCTCAATAGAAGACATTTACACCAAAATCCTGAGCTTTCATTTTGTGAATTTAACACGGCAAAATTTATTGCAAGGCAACTTTTAGAAATGGATATTTCAATAAAAGAAAATGTTGCTGGTACGGGAATAGTGGGCCTAATTGAAGGTAAAAATCCTAATAAAAAAACTATTGGTCTTAGAGCTGATATAGACGCATTGCCAATAATAGAGCAAAATAATATTTCTTATAAATCTACTAATGAAGGAGTTATGCATGCTTGTGGACATGATGTCCATTCTGCTTCTCTTCTAGGAGCTACAAGAATTCTAAAAAAACTGAGTTCAGAATTTGAAGGTACTATTAAAATAATTTTTCAGCCTGCAGAAGAAAAAGCGCCAGGCGGAGCCTCTCTTATGATAAAAGAAGGAGTTTTAGAAAATCCCTCTATTGATGCAATGATTGGCCAACATGTAGCTCCTAATATTCCTGTTGGAAAAATTGGGTTTAGGAGCGGAATGTATATGGCGAGTACCGATGAAATTTATTTGAAAATTATTGGAAAAGGAGGGCATGGAGCAGCACCACATCAAGCTATAGATCCTATTTTAATTGGTTCACATATAATTGTCTCTCTTCAACAAATCGTTTCTAGAAACAGGAATCCTTCGTATCCGTCTGTATTAAGCTTTGGACGATTCATTGGCGATGGGGTAACTAATGTAATTCCAAATGAAGTAACTATAGAAGGAACATTCAGATGTATGGATGAAGAATGGAGAGAAGAAGGCTTGTTTAAAATAAAAAAAATGGCCGAAGGAATAGCTGATGCCATGGGTGCAATTTGTGAAGTAAAAGTAGTAAAAGGCTATCCTTTTCTTAAAAATCACCCAGCCCTTACCGAAAAACTTAGGAGTTCAGCCGAAAAATATGTTGGAAAAGAAAATATTGTAGATTTAGATTTATGGATGGGAGGAGAAGACTTCGCTTTTTATAGTCAACATGTGGCATCCTGCTTTTATAGATTAGGAACACGAAATGAAGCGAAAGGAATCGTTTCTGGTGTACATACACCCACATTTAACATTGATGAAGATGCACTTGAGATTGGACCGGGGCTAATGGCTTTCATGGCAATAGAAGAGTTATCTATTTAATTATTATTATTCGATCTTGGTTATCATTATTTTAGTCGATCTACCTTACTCATTTGATTTATTTTCATAATAAATGCATTCCAAGTATTCGAAACTTAATTAAGAAATAGAGGGTAACTTCATATCTACAGATTGAATTCCTATTTTTTGAATTTTTTCATAAGAATTGCAGATCTCTTTTAAATCACAAATATCACATTTAGGATTTCTTGCCAAACAAACATATCTTCCATGCAATATCAACCAATGGTGAGCTTTCGGGATAATTTCATCATTAAAATTTTTCACTAATTCTTTTTCCACTAAAAAAGGATTTTTTGCTTTTAAAGATACTAAACCCATTCTGTGAGAAACTCTAAAAACATGAGTGTCAACCGCCATGGTGGGTAAATTATGCACCACTGAGGCAATCACATTTGCAGTCTTTCGGCCAACTCCCGGCATTTTAGTTAATTCTTCAATGGAGCTCGGCACTTTACTATTAAATTCGTTTACTAATATATTAGCCATTCCTACCAAATGTTTTGCTTTATTATTTGGATAAGAAATGCTGCGAATATATTCAAAAACCTCTTCTGAATCCGACCTTGACAAAGACTCTGCGGTAGGAAAACGATTAAAAAGCTTTGGAGTTACCATATTTACTCTTTTATCCGTGCATTGGGCAGATAATATTACTGCCACAAGCAGTTCATATGGATTTGTATATTGCAGTTCAGTTTCTGGATTAGGCTGAAACTCACTAAAATAAGCAATTAATTTTTGATACCTTTCTTTTTTTGTCATACTTTATCTATAAATTTTTCGGAACTTTAAACCCAAAAAACTCATTAGAAAATCGACTTCAATAAAAGTCGAAGGCGACCCCCGTTGCTTCATGCCATTTCCGATCATCTGCAAACCTATCTCGATAGGTATTTCGATGCTCGTCATAGCC
>DAIQBE010000066.1:0-10328 GCA_036781325.1 Leadbetterella sp.
TTTATAATTTAAAAATCATGAAAAAATCAATTTTCCTTATTGCTTTGACTTTACTTCTATCCATAAATTTTGCTTTTAACTCTAAAAAACCAAAATGGGTTTCACTTTTTGATGGAAAAACATTAGATGGATGGAAAGTTGGAGAAAATGCAAGTTCTTTTAAAGTAGAAGATGGAGCAATAGTGGTAAATGGTCCAGTTGGGCATTTATTTTACGATGGGAAAGTGGGAAATCACAATTTCAAAAATTTCGAATTCAAAGCAAAGGTTATGACTACTCCAGGATCAAACTCTGGATTATATTTTCATACCCAGTTTCAAGAAAAAAGCTGGCCATCAAAAGGGTATGAAGTTCAAGTAAATAATTCTCATACCGATTGGAGACGTACAGGAAGTTTATATGGAATTGATGATGTAAAAGAAGTGTATGTTCAAGATAATGTGTGGTACATCGAACAGATTACGGTGATAGGCAAACGCATTATTATTAAAATTAATGATAAGGTAGTGGTAGATTACACCGAGCCTGATAACATTGATAGTACAAAGGGAAGAAAAATAAGTAGCGGTACTTTTGCTTTACAAGCTCATGACCCTAAAAGCAAAGTTTATATAAAGGATATCATGGTTAAAGTATTGCCTGATTGATGGTGTTTTCGATTTTTTATTTTAAGGTTTCCTGTGCTTAAAAAAAATTGCCATTTTTTTTTATAGATATGGTGTTTCTTTAGTAATGAAAGTTTAATAAATCGAAATAAAAGAAAGTTGCTTAAATGCATTAAAATTTTATTCCTCTAAATTATTAAAAGATTTTCCTCTCTCCATAGTGTGGCAAAATAATTAAGGAAATTTTTATTATTTTTCCGATTACAACCTTCGTCCTTATTTCAGAATCTTCAATAAAGTTCTTTTGTTTTAAAGCTATTTTTTGAATGAAAAGTCTAGTTATTCTTTTGGTTCTGATTCTTGAAGTTAATTCATGTACTATTAAGAATCAAAAAGACATATTTCCAAAGAGAGAAACAATTGTTGGAAAATGGCAGCTTTTTGAAACCTGTATTAGCCCGGGGAATGCTTGTGTCGTAGAAAAAATCAAAAACGGACCTATTATCGAATTTAAAGAAAATGGAGCGTATTTAATTTCTAATTCTACAGAAAAAGAAGGCATTTATGCCTGTGGTGGGAAATGGCAATTGATTGAAATTCAAACAAATCCTGCTTTAAAAGCCATTCAATTTAGCCCTTCTTGTAACAAAGCCCTTTGGACATTCTACTACAAATTTAATGAAGACAATACATTAAATATCAATCCCCAATGCATAGAGGAATGTAGATTTACATACAAACCAATAGATTGATTTTTTTTGAAAACAAATTCTAAAAAAAAGGCAGCCCTTGCAAGCTGCCTTCCCTTTTTTTAAAACCTAAAAAACTTATCTTAAACCAAATCGAATCGATCTAGATTCATGATTTTTGTCCATGCAGCTACAAAATCCTTTATGAATTTTTCTTGTGAATCACTACATCCATATACTTCGGCTAAAGCCCTTAATTCTGAATTAGAACCAAAAATTAAATCTACTCTTGTTCCTGTCCATTTTAATTCTCCTGTAGCACGATTTCTACCTTCAAACGTATCTTGATGTGCTGAAGTCGCTTTCCAAGTAGTGTTTAAGTCTAATAGGTTTACAAAATAATCGTTGGTTAAAGTTTCTGGCGTATTTGTGAAAACTCCATGCTTTGATTTATCAAAATTGGTATTTAATACACGCATTCCTCCAATTAATACAGTCATTTCTGGGGGAGTCAAAGTCAATAATTGAGCTTTGTCAACTAACATTTCTTCTGCAGAGGTGGTGTAATGACCTTTTTGATAGTTTCTGAAACCATCAGCAATTGGCTCTAAAATGCTGAAAGATTCCACATCTGTTTGCTCGCTTGAAGCATCTGTGCGGCCGGCAATAAATGGAACTGAAATTTGGTGGCCTGCATTTTTGGCAGCTTTTTCTATTCCCACACCTCCAGCTAAAACAATTAAATCTGCAATAGAAATACCTTTGCCATTGGCGGCAGATGTATTAAAGTCATTTTTTATTATCTCTAATTTAGAAAGAACGTTATCCAACTGAACAGGATTATTGACTGCCCAGAATTTTTGAGGTGAAAGTCGAATACGTCCGCCATTGGCTCCCCCACGTTTGTCTGATCCGCGGAAAGTGGATGCCGATGCCCAAGCAGTAGATACTAATTCTGATACGGATAATCCAGAATTTGCAATTTTTTCTTTCAAAATAGCAATATCAGAATCGTCTATTAAAGTATAAACTGCAGCAGGAATTGGGTCTTGCCAAATCAATTCTTCCGTAGGAACTTCTGGTCCTAAATAACGAGCAATAGGTCCCATATCTCGGTGTGTAAGTTTAAACCAAGCTCTTGCAAACGCATCTGCTAACTCCTCAGGATTTTCGAAGAAACGTCTAGAAACCTTTTCATAAGCAGGGTCCATTCTTAAGGCTAGGTCTGAAGTAAACATTATAGGCACATGTCGCTTTGCGGAATTATGTGCATCTGGAACTGAGTTAGCAGCTGCACCATCTTTAGGTACCCATTGCTGCGCTCCCGCAGGGCTTTTGCTTAGTTCCCATTCAAATCCAAATAAGTTTTCAAAATAATTATTATCCCATTTAGTTGGATTAGTTGTCCATGCACCTTCTAGCCCACTTGTTATCGTATATTCGCCGTTTCCTGTTCCGAAGCTATTAATCCAACCTTGACTTTGGTGTTCAATACCAGCAGCTGCAGGCTCTACACCAACATATTTACCTGGGTCTCCAGCACCATGCGCTTTTCCAAAAGTATGTCCACCTGCTATTAAAGCCACTGTCTCTTCGTCGTTCATGGCCATTCGACCAAAAGTCTCTCTGATGTCACGCGCAGACTTTAAGGGATCTGGATTACCGTTAGGGCCTTCAGGATTTACATAAATAAGTCCCATTTGAACTGCTGCCAACGGACTTTCCAGTTCTCTATCTCCTGAATATCTTTTATCAGCTAGCCATTCCCCCTCTTGACCCCAGTAGATATCTTCTTCGGGTTCCCAAACATCTTCACGGCCTCCACCAAATCCGAAAGTTTTAAGACCCATAGATTCTAATGCACAGTTTCCTGTAAGAATCATTAAATCTGCCCAAGAGATTTTCCTGCCATATTTTTGTTTTATTGGCCATAACAGTAATCGAGCTTTGTCTAAGTTGCCATTATCTGGCCAGCTGTTTAATGGTGCAAATCGTAAAGTTCCTGCCCCAGCTCCACCGCGTCCGTCAGCTATTCGGTAAGTACCAGCACTATGCCAAGCCATACGAATAAAGAATGGGCCATAATGACCATAATCCGCTGGCCACCAATCCTGAGAAGTGGTCATCAACTCCACTATTTCTTGTTTTAAAGCCGCCAAATCCAAAGATTTGAATTCTTCGGCATAATTAAAGTCAGCATCCATAGGATTGGAAACTGAGGAATGCTGACGTAGAATACTCAAATTTAATTGATTAGGCCACCAATTGTGGTTTCTTGTTCCCCCTCCTGCACTTTGCTTTACAGCTCCATGATTAAAAGGGCATTTTGCTTCTCCGTTAGAAGATGAATGATTTTCCATTATTGTTTTTTAATTAATATATTTTTTACTGTTTTATAAGATGCTCTAATTTATGCTTTTAAGTTTCATTAAAAAATGACATTTATTAGATTTAATAAAAACATATACAAATATGAACACATTATTAGTATAAGACAAATCGATATATTTTATTTGTATATAAGTTTTAATTATAATGTATGACAATTACCCAATTACAATATATTTTGGCTGTTGAAAAACATCTAAGTTTTGTGGGAGCTGCAGAATCTTGTAATATTTCTCAGCCCGCTATAAGCATGCAAGTAAAGAAATTAGAAGATATGCTAGGAGTAGAATTATTTGACAGAAATTCGTCTCCTTTGAAAATAACAAGCATCGGAAAAGCAATAATTGATCAGGCAAAATTTATTCTTAAAGAGTATACGCAAGTATTTGAAATTATTTCAGAATACAAAGATGAAATAATAGGTACGGTTAGGCTTGGAATAATACCTACGGTTTCTCCATATTTGTTGCCTCTTTTTATCAAAAATTTAGAACAGAGGTATTCAAATTTGAAATTAGAAATTGAAGAACTTACCACTCAACACATAGAAGAAAAGCTTCGTAATGGCACGTTAGACATGGGTATTTTGGCTACCCCACTGCATCAAAATGACCTTATCGAGCATTTCTTGTATTTTGAAGAATTGGTAGCTTACATTTCTCCTGAAAATTTATTGTTCAATAAAAACTACTTGCTTAGCAAAGAAATAGATTTAAATCAACTTTGGCTTTTAGAAGAGGGGCATTGTTTGCGAAATCAGATTGAAAACTTTTGTGAATTAAAACAAAAACAAAATAAAAATTCGCCCTTAAAGTTAAAGACAGGCAGCTTAGAAACAGTAATAAAATTAGCCGATAATTATGCAGGAATGACCCTTTTACCTGAGCTGGCAATCATGGATTGGAATGAAGTAAAATTGCAAAAAATTAGAAGATTTGCAGCGGAAAGACCAATGAGAGAAATTAGTATAATTACTGAAAAAGCATATAAACGGAAGGCTTTGATAGAAGCAATTAAAACAGAAGTATGGGCTTGTTTGCCTCAGAAATTAAAAGATAATATGTCTAAGAACACCTTGCAGGTACTTTAATAGTAGTATTTTGGAATTAGGAACTATCAGTTGTGAGTTTTATTGACTTTTTTGTTTGAATTTATACTTTTTGAAAAAAGGGAAAGCTAGGGCATTAAAACTATTTATATTCAGAAAATTCCAAACTTTGGTTTGTGTTTCTTACAATTTCTAACAATTTTTCATTTTTATAGTTGCAAACCAAACGATTTTTAATCTATCTTGCAATTGATTTTTTAAACCTAATCTATATTTAATAAGTGGAAAAAAGTATTTGGAGAAAAAAACCTATGTCGGCATACGATGCTGATATGAAGAAATCTGAACTTAAAAGAGTTCTAACCAAGTGGGGTCTTACTTCCTTAGGTATTGGTGCAATTATTGGAGGAGGTATCTTCACCCTTACTGGAATAGCCGCTCATAATTTTGCTGGTCCAGCCTTGGCAATTTCTTTTATTATTGCAGCTATTGGTTGTACTTTCGCTTCGCTTTGTTATAGCGAATTTGCTTCTATATTACCAGTAGAGGGTTCTGCCTATGCATATTCTTATGGCACAGTTGGGGAGTTTTTTGCTTGGCTTATTGGTTGGAATCTGATTTTGGAATATATGATGGGAGCCACAACTGTTGCGGTGGCTTGGTCTGGCTATTTAGAGAAATTTCTGCATTTGTTTGGTATTGAATTGCCCGTCTGGCTTATGAATGATCCTTACTCTGCAGGCGAAAAATTGGGGCTTGATGGACCTACTCCCTCCTTTAACATCGCTGCATTTTTAATCACTTGGATTGTTACTTCTATACTTGTCCGGGGAATTCAAGAGTCCGCAAAGACGAATAACATTATTGTTGCCATTAAACTAACTGTAGTTATTTTTGTGATTTTAGTCGGAGCATTTTATGTTAAGGTTGAAAACTGGACTCCATTTATTCCTGATACCGTAACTGCTGCAGATGGATCTACAACTTTTGGTTGGAACGGTGTAATTACTGCCGCCACAATCGTTTTCTTTGCTTATATTGGTTTTGATGCAGTTTCCACCCAAGCAGGTGAGGCTATAAATCCAAGAAAAGACATTCCATTTGCCATAATAGCTTCTTTGGTTATTTGTACTACCCTTTATATTTTAGTTTCTTTGGTTTTAACGGGTATGGTGCGTTATGATACATTAGATTTGAAAGCGCCAGTTGCCTCCGCCTTTGCAGATATAGGCTTACCTTGGGCAGTCTTTATAATCACAATTGCCGCAGTTGCTGGTCTTACCTCGGTAATGCTTGTAATGATGTTAGGTCAAACTCGAATATTTTTAGGCATGGCAAAAGATGGTTTATTGCCTAAATTCTTTCGTGAGATTCATCCAAAATTCAAAACGCCTTGGAAGAGTACATTATTGGTGGGTTTAATTGTTTCTATAGTTTCTGCGGTAACACCAATTGAGAAAGTTTCAGAAATGTGTTCGGCTGGAACTTTATTGGCATTTGCTATGATTTCTGGAGCAGTTTTGTTGTTGCGTTATCAGCAACCTAATCTGGAGCGTCCATACAGGGCACCTTGGATTTGGTTTGTGGCTCCTATGGGAGTTTTGTTTAACTTATTCCTAATGTCACGTCTTCGTACTGACACTTGGTATGCTTTTTTGATTTGGAGTTCGATTGGGATAATAGTGTACTTCCTATATAGTCGTTATAAAAGTAATTTAAATCACACGGAAAAAGATTGATATTACTTTTTATTAATATATCAAAAAGGAAGGCTGCTGCCTTCCTTTTTTGTTATATATATCCTATGAAAAATCACAAAAAAAATCAATAATCGAATAATTTTTTTAAAAAAATAGTACTAAATAAAATTTACCTTACATTTGCGAACTTTTTTTAAATTAATAAATGTCAAAAGAACAGCACAATACAAACAATTTAAGTCTGGGCGGACTATTAATAACACTCGGAATTATTTTTGGAGATATCGGCACATCTCCTCTTTATGTAATGCAAGCAGTCATTGGTAAAGAAATAATAGATGAAGAGCTAGTATTTGGTTCTTTATCATTAATTTTTTGGACATTAACATTGCAAACTACTTTAAAGTATGTGGTTCTTATTCTGAGAGCTGATAATAGGGGAGAGGGGGGCATTTTCGCTTTATATGCTTTGGTTCGTCGACATGCAAAATGGCTTACCGTGCCGGCTATAATTGGCGGTGCAGCTCTGTTGGCGGATGGAATTATTACTCCACCAATTTCAGTTTCCTCCGCAATAGAAGGACTACAAATTAAATATCCTGATATTCAGACTATCCCAATAGTAATTTCAATTCTTGTAGTTTTATTCTTTATACAATCGTTGGGAACAAATGTAGTTGGCAAGGCCTTTGGGCCAATCATGGTGGTTTGGTTTTCCATGTTGGCAGTTCTTGGGTTTTCACAGGTTATACATAATCCTGCTATTTTTAAAGCTATTAATCCCCATTATGCTTATCAGCTTCTCTTTGTTCATAAAGAGGGATTTTGGTTATTGGGGGCAGTATTTTTATGTACCACGGGTGCCGAGGCTTTATATTCTGACCTTGGTCATTGCGGTCGTAAAAACATTAGAGTAAGCTGGATCTTTGTAAAAATTACTCTTTTACTCAATTATTTCGGGCAAGGTGCTTGGGCTATTTCTCAACATGGCACACATTTAGGACTTAGAAAACCTTTTTATGAAATTGTGCCAGATTGGTTTTTATTACCTTCGATTATTATTGCTACGGCAGCAGCCATCATTGCGAGCCAAGCATTAATTACGGGATCTTATACGCTTATTTCAGAAGGAATTAGGCTGTCGTTTTGGCCAAAAGTTAAATTAAATTATCCATCTGATAAAAAGGGGCAGCTATACATACCTTCTATTAATTGGTTTCTTTTGGCTGGTTGTATAGGGATTGTGCTTTATTTTAAGAAATCAACTAATATGGAGGCAGCATATGGTTTGGCAATCACATTGACCATGATGATGACCACCATACTTGCTGTATTTTATCTTTATTCACACAAGTACAATAAAATATGGGTTGCGTTATTTCTTATCGTCTATTTAAGTATTGAATTTAGTTTTTTAGCGGCTAACTTATTGAAATTTACGCATGGAGGTTGGGTGTCTTTATTGATAGCCATCTGCATTGCTGGCATCATGATAGTCTGGTATTTTGCGAATAAAATAAAGAATAGATTGACAGAGTATGTAAAACTTGAAAAGTATATACCAGGGCTAAAAGAATTAAGTGAGGATGAAACGGTGCCAAAATATGCTACGCATTTAATTTTTATGACTAATGCCAATAGAGTTACTGAGATTGAATCTAAGATAATGTATTCGATTTTGGAAAAGAGGCCAAAGAGAGCTGATATTTTTTGGTTTATCCATGTTGAAACTACCGACGAACCTTATACTAGTAAATATAGAGTTGATGTTATCGCTAAGGACGATATTATCAAAGTTAATTTTAAATTAGGGTTTAGAGTAGAACAAAAAATCAATTTGTATTTCAAAAAAGTGGTGGAAGATTTAGTTAAAACTGGAGAAGTAGATATTACCAGCCGCTACGAATCTTTAAGTAAGAAAAACGTAATTGGAGATTTTAGATTCGTAGTTTTAGAAAAATATCTTTCGTTTGACAACAAATTACCTTTCTTTGAAAAATTAATAATGGAAACCTATTTCTTTATAAAACAAATTACTACCCCAGAGCATAAGTGGTTTGGTTTGGACGCCAGTAATGTTAAGGTTGAAAAAGTTCCTTTAATTATTAGGCAGAATAAAGAAATAAATTTGGAGAGGATTATTACCGAATAACTTTTTACTATGGCCACTAGATTTTATTTTTCTAGTGGTTTTTTTTACCAAACTTTTATTTCACTCAGTATTGTTTCTCCTTTCGTTTCTATTATTTTTATTCTTATTTTTTGAGTATTTATTGGGTCTATTCGGACAATTCTTTTATAACCAATGGTTGTTTCGGAGGCTATCTCTTTCCAATTATTATCTTTCCATACCTCTATTGTAAAGGATTTAATTCTCTGACCTAAAGCAATGTATTCTTGTATTTCAATGAAATTGACAGTTTGGACCTTATTTAAATCTACTTCAATTGTAGCATTTTTATCTTTTAGGGTGGAAGCCCAAAAAGTTTTTGAATTTCCATCTATGAGATTTTGACTCTTTAGGTTCTTATTAAAATTAGATGAAACATTTAGCCTTGCTCCAATTGCTAAATTTTTTCCAAATTTTTCATCCAACATTTTTCTCCAATCCATTAGCGATTTTACATCATTCTCATGTATGACACCTCTTCTGTCAGGAGGAATATTTAAAAGTAGGTTGGAGCCTCTACCTACAGAAGTCAAATAAATTTCAAATAGTTTTTCTGCTGATTTTACTTTATTGTCTTCTTCTTTGTGATAAAACCATCCCGGTCTTATACTTACATCTACTTCGGCTGGTACCCAATCTTTTCCGTTTTCATGACCGGAGTTCAATAACCCTTCAATTTTAGCCTTACCCGCAAATAAAGTATCTATACTTATGGAATTCCAGTTGGTGCGACCCGCCAAACCTCTCTCATTACCTACCCATCGTATTTCTGGCCCAGCATCCGAGAAAAACAGTATTTTAGGCTCTAAATCTCTTACCATTGAAATGGTCTTAGGCCAATCATAATAGGACTTTCCATCGATTTTGCGTTTTTCTTTACTTCCCCCATAATATCCATCACCACCATTTGCACCGTCAAACCACATTTCGAAGATAGGGCCGTAGGCAGCAAAAAGTTCTTTAAGTTGGTTTCGGTAATAGGCTATATAAGATGCAGTGCCATAATCGGCTCTATTTCTATCCCATGGGGAAAGATATACACCGAATTTTAAATTATATTTTTTACAAGCTTCTGATACTTCCTTTACAATGTCTCCTTTTCCATTTTTATATGGGCTAGCAGCAATAGAATGATTTGTGAATTTACTTGGCCAGAGAACAAAACCATCGTGATGTTTACATGTAAGTATAACTGCTTTTAAACCTGCGTCTTTTATTGTCTTTACCCACTGATCTACATTCATTTCTGTAGGATTTACTAAGTCAGGACTTTCGTCTCCAAAACCCCATTCTTTTCCAGTAAAAGTATTGGTTGTGAAATGTATAAAGGCATAAGTTTCTAATTCATGCCAACTTAATTGATTAGCTGTTGGTATAGGTAAAACTGGACTTGGTAAGGCAGTTTTGGAAGTCTTGCATGCATTAAGTAGGAAAACAATAGAAATTAGAAAAATATTTTTAGGGATTTTCATGAATTGCAATATTAATATTCTGAACTGATTAAAGTTAAACAATAATTTCCAATTTGAAAAAGAATTGGTTTATTTGAGTTAAATTTTTTTAAAAGATGAATAATTTATTTTCAATTGAAAACCTTTTGGCAGTTTCTTCTAAGTTTTCAAATTCATTTAAGCGTTTTCCTTTTACTTTATTGTGTAGTTTTACTGCTTCGGTTTGTATAATAATAGGGTTCACAGAGCCAGAATTTAATAAAGCATTTACTAAAGT
>DAIQBE010000067.1:0-10201 GCA_036781325.1 Leadbetterella sp.
AAAAAGGAATGCTCCATTAGTTGGTTTTAAACAAAAGATTTAATTGAATAGTAAAAAACATATTTTCCCATGACCTAAATTTTTTTCTTAAACTGCTGTAAAATCTCATTTTCTTCTTTATTTTAATAAATCGTACCTTTGTTTTTTAATTTTCAAATAAATATGTCTTTTCAATCCTTAGGTTTATCGCAGCCCCTACTAAATGCGATTTCCGACCAAAAATATCCTTCTCCTTTTCCTATTCAAGTTCAAGCCATTCCCGCTATTTTGGCAGGGAGAGATATTCAAGGCTTGGCTCAAACCGGATCGGGTAAAACAGCGAGTTATGTATTGCCAATTTTAGAGTTGTTTCAAAAAAAGAAAATCAATAGAAGTTTAAATTTGAAGGTTTTGATTTTGGTTCCTACGCGTGAGCTCTCGCTTCAAGTAAGTGAAGTGATTTCAGTTTTTGCAGAGAAATTACCCATTAAAGTTAAAAATTTAGCAGTTTTTGGGGGAGTTCCTGTTAATCAGCAAATGGTAAAATTAAAAGACACTGAAATCCTTGTTGCTACACCAGGTAGATTATTAGATTTAATTTCCAGCCAATCTGTTCACTTAGGGAAAATTGAAATTTTGGTCTTAGATGAGGCGGATAAATTATTAGACTTGGGTTTTCAAGAAGAAATGGAACACGTTTTAAAACTTCTCCCTTTAAAAAGACAGAATATTTTGTTTTCAGCAACTCTAGACACAAAGCTTGACTACATTCAAAATACTTTACTTTTCAATCCTGTTAAGATTGAAATTATTCCTGAAATTGAAAATATTGATTTAATAAAACAAAAGGCCTACTTGTGTTCACCCGAGCGAAAAGGGCCATTGCTAAGGTATTTAATAAAATCCCACCAAATGTCTCAGGTGTTAGTTTTTACTTCTTCTGTCAGAACAGCGGATAATGTAGTAGAAAAGTTAAAAAAGAATGGAATAAATGCGCAAGCCTTGCATAGTAAAAAGACCCAAGGAGCGAGAACGGAAGCCTTGAGAAGTTTCAAAAATGGGCAAATTGCTGTTTTAGTGGCTACAGATTTAGCTTCAAGAGGAATAGATATTGTGCAGTTGCCGTATGTCATTAATTATGAGTTGCCTCGTTCACCAAAAGAATTTATTCATAGAATAGGCCGCACAGGGAGAGCTACTTCTTCAGGAGAGGCTATCACAATTTTTAGCTCGGAAGAGGAACATCATTTTTATATTATTCAAAAAAAGATGGGTAAGAAGGTGGAAAAAATTGACACAAAAGATTTTGATTTAGGTAAATTTTGAATGCCCATTTTTAGAATGCTATAATTTGTTTCTAATAGATAAGATTTGAGTTAAAGTGAAGTAAGCGCTTTATATATTTTGAAAATGAGAACTTCCTTCAATGTGTGATATTTAATTAAAATTTTTGTTACAAATTTTTTTCTCTTTTTTTTGGCTCATTTTCTTAGCTTTTTAGCAAAAGCCTTTATCCGTAAACCATTCTGTTTATTTTTTGGTTAAATTTGAGACTCATATTATTTCTATAAATTAAATTGTGGTAGATAAAAAACTTAGTGACGTAGAGCTTACAGGACACGAATATATAGAGGTTTTTGGTGCAAGAGAGCATAATCTCAAAAACATTGATGTGGTTATTCCTCGCAATAAACTAGTAGTTGTTACTGGGATAAGCGGAAGTGGGAAATCTTCTTTAGCTTTTGATACTATTTATGCCGAAGGCCAACGCCGTTACATGGAAAGTTTTTCGGCCTATGCCAGAAGTTTTATTGGTGACATGGAGAGGCCAGATGTAGACAAGATCAATGGTTTATCTCCTGTGATAAGCATTGAACAAAAAACCACCTCTAAAAATCCACGCTCAACCGTAGGTACAACTACAGAGATTTACGATTTTTTGCGTTTACTTTTCGCCCGAGTTGGTATTGCCTACAGCTACATCACTGGCAAACCTATGGTGAAACAGACTCAAGATCAAATTATAGAGCAGATTTTCGAATATTATTCTGAAAAAAAAATAAGCCTTTTGGCCCCGATGGTGAAAGGCCGAAAAGGACATTATAGAGAGCTTTTTGTGCAAATTGCAAAAATGGGTTTTTCAAAAGTTAGAATAGATGGCGAAGTGTTGGATATCATTCCCAAGATGCAAGTAGATAGGTATAAAATCCATGACATTGAAATAGTGATAGATAGAGTGGTACCTAATATACAAGATCGCTTTCGAATAAGTCAGTCAGTTGGTACTGCTCTTAAAATTGGTAAAGGCTCCATTTTATTGCTGGACGAGCAAAATAAAGTACAGTATTTTTCGCAAAACCTAATGGACCCCGAGTCGGGTATCAGCTACGAAGATCCATCTCCCAACTCGTTTTCGTTTAATTCGCCCTATGGAGCCTGCCCCGCTTGTGCAGGTATGGGAGTCATAGAAGAACTTACCGAAGAAGCCATTATTCCAGACAAAACCCTCAGTATTCTAAAAGGAGGGATAGCTCCCTTGGGGGAATATCGCGACCTTTGGATTTTTAAACAAATAGAAACCATCCTTAAAAAGTATAAATCTTCCTTAAGTGTTCCAATTGAAAAGATACCAGCAGAAGCACTAGAAATTATCTTAAACGGATCGGAAGAACCACTTGCTGTTCCCTCCAAAAAATATCCTGGAACTGAATGGAATACCAATTTTGAAGGAATTTTGACTTTTTTGAAACGGCAGCAAGACTCCGACTCCGACAAGATTCAAGATTGGCTTAAAGATTTTATGACAATTAAAACTTGTCCCGAATGTGAAGGACAAAGGCTAAAAAAGGAGTCTCTACATTTTAAAATTCACAAAAAAAATATTGCTGAACTGTCTGTTATGGACATAACTGATTTGGCAGATTGGTTTAAAAGCCTGGAAAAAAATTTGAGCGATCGTCAAAATCAGATTGCAGTTGAAATTTTAAAGGAAATAAATAAACGCATTGGGTTTTTGTTTGGTATAGGGCTCGACTATCTTACCCTTAATAGACCATTGAAAACTCTTTCTGGAGGCGAAGCCCAAAGAATACGATTGGCAACTCAGATTGGTACCCAGTTAGTAGGCGTTTTATATATTATGGATGAGCCAAGCATTGGATTGCACCAACGCGACAACGTGAAGCTCATCACTGCGCTGAAAGATTTAAGAGATCTCGGAAATACGGTTTTGGTAGTAGAGCATGATAAAGACATGATGTTGGAGTCTGACTATATTCTCGATATTGGTCCCGGAGCCGGAAGGCATGGTGGCAAGGTAGTTAGCTACGGTACACCAAAAGAATTTATTGAAAAAGGAGGGGTCACTGCCGATTTTTTGAGCGATAGAATTTCCATAGAAGTGCCCAAAAAACGACGTCCTGGCAATGGTTTGTTTTTAAATATCAAAGGGGCTACTGGACATAATCTTAAAAATGTAAACTTAAAATTGCCTTTAGGCAAAATGGTAAGCATTACTGGGGTTAGTGGAAGTGGTAAATCTTCTTTGATTCATGAAACACTTTTTCCTGTTCTGAATCATTATTTTTTTCGAGCAAAAAAAGAACCACTCGCTCATAAAAAAGTGGAAGGATTAGAACACATCGATAAGGTTATTGAGGTGGATCAATCCCCAATAGGACGCTCGCCTCGAAGCAATCCAGCTACTTATACGGGTATGTTCACAGACATAAGGGCACTATTTGCAGAAATACCAGAATCTAAAATCAGGGGCTATAAACCGGGTCGGTTTTCTTTTAATGTAAAAGGAGGTCGCTGCGAAACGTGCGAAGGAGCGGGCATGAAAAAAATAGAGATGGATTTTCTTCCCGATGTGCACGTGGTATGCGAAACCTGCAAAGGCAAAAGATTTAATAGAGAAACCCTAGAGGTGAGGTTTAAAAGTAAATCTATCTCAGATGTGCTGGATATGACAGTAGAAGAGGCCATTCCGTTTTTTGAAAACCAGCCTAGAATAAATCGTAAAGTACAAATTTTAAATGATGTGGGCCTAGGGTATATCACATTGGGTCAGCATGCCACCACGCTTTCTGGGGGTGAAGCCCAACGTGTAAAACTTTCAGAAGAGCTTTCTAAAAAAGATACGGGGAAAACCCTCTATATTTTAGATGAACCCACCACGGGTTTGCATTTTCAAGACATTAAAAAATTGTTGGATGTTTTACAAAAATTGGCTGACAAAGGTAATAGCCTATTGATAATTGAACACAACATGGATGTCATTAAAGTATCAGATCATGTGATAGACATGGGACCCGAGGGGGGCGGTAAAGGTGGAACCGTGGTGGCAGAAGGTACTCCTGAACAAGTATCTAAAGTGAAAGGTAGCCACACGGGTTATTTTTTAAAGAAAGAGCTGGGCTTGAGTTGAGAAGACTCTTATTTAAATTTAATAACCCAAAGCGGCTATTTAGCGTAGACTATTCACAGCCTTTTATTTCTGCTTTGAAGGTTGCACCCGAGTTGACTTTAAATCCAGGCTCCAAAGAAATGCTGCTTCCACTTTCATACAAAATTCGTATCGGATTTAGTACTTGAGATCTGGAAAGAATATGTACTGCTGCTATGAGATGCGTGTTTTGAAAATGTTCATTTTCAGATATTTTTGATTGCTCACATTCACTTTTTAGTTTATAGATTTTTCCTTCCGAATAAGAAGCCACAAAGATTTCTCCATATAAGTCTTCCCCAAATGAAACAGGCTTATCAACAAGTTTACCTAAATTGTAAACTGAAGTGCTGCCATCGGAATTTTTTTTTAGTTTCCAAAAATCATCCGTTGCAAAATCAGCAAAAATATACCAACCTTGTAACGAAGTGTAGCTTGAGCCTCTATAAACATAGCCTCCAGTAACAGACACTGAATTTCCTCCATTTAGATTGAAACCGTCATACACGTGTATAGGATTAACCAAAATTGAAGAGTTATTGCAATTATTAGGGAGAATCGGTCTATTGCCTTCGTAACAGCTCCAACCAAAATTAGAGTTTTCAAAAGTTCCAAAAGGTATAAAATCAATTTCCTCGTGATAATCCTGACCTACATCCGCTAACCACAAATCGCCCGTAAGTTTGTCAAACGAAAATTTCCACGGGTTTCTTAATCCATTAGCAATAATTTCATTGGGAATGTTATCTGATTCACTTAAATGAGGATTAGTAATTGGGAAGCTTAATTGGCCACTCGATACGTCGATTCTCATGAGTTTTCCTTTTACAGACTCAAGATTTTGAGCAAAACCAAACTCGTCACCAACTTGTCCTCTTCCACCTGGTGCTCCATCTCCAGTAGTAAAATATAAAAATCCATCTTTGCCAAATTCAATATTCCCGCCTAAATGTCCCACCCAATCGGGATATTGCAAGAGTACTAACTCTGTATTGCTATCCATATAATTCGGATTAAATTGGTCTCTAGAAAACCGGGATATGTAACAATTCTTAGTTAGATCATTTACATATTTTACATAAATAAACCCATTCGATGCAAATTGTGAATCAAATGCAAAACCATGAATCCCCGAATAAGCATTGTTAACTTTTAAGGTAATATCTAGGAATATTTCGATTGATCCATTGCTATTTATTCTCTTGATAGAGCCTTTGTTTTCGGCTACATAAAGATTGCCTTCAAAATCGTGACTGATAGCTACTGGTTGAGAAAAACCACTGGCAAATAGTTCGGCACTAATGATTTGGCTAAAAGTGTTCTTATGAAATAGGAGTAAAAATATAAACAGAATTTTAAGTTTTTTTTTCATTTGAAAGCAGAAAAAGGTACTATTTATTTCTTGTTTTTTTAAAAAGCTATCAAGTCAATGTCCATTAAACTAGAGGTGTAATTATTGAGAAGTAGGTACCCATAGCACCGCATCTGCCACTAAAATTCCCCTTTCTTTGGAAGAAATAACAAGTTCTGCCTTTTGGTTTGGGGTTACAGAAAAAGTATCTACAAAAAACCAATCGCTTTCATCACTTTCCACGTGTAGTTGCTTTGAAACAATTTTGCCATCAATGTTTATACTAATTGTTAGCTTGGAGACATGTCCTTCAGTTTTAGGAATATAGACATAGGCTTTATAGTTGGCCTTGTTCTTAAATTGGGTATTAAATATAGCTTGATTATTTTTATCATCTTTTAGATTAGCCTGCACATAATCCTTTCCATATCTTCCATACCCTTTCGCAATCTTTTCCCAATTTCCAGTAGTTTTAAAATTCAGAGAATCCGAATTGTCAATTAATATTTCAGGTAAAGTTCCGTTGGCTAGAGGATTGTTTTTAAGTCTGTTTTGTAAGGTTTTAATTTCAATCTCTTGTATGTTTTTATTGCTTTCAATAGCTAAACTCGCCGCCATGGCTGCCGACTGTGCCAAAACCATAAAAACGGGCTCCATTCTGATTGAACCAAAAGCAATGTGAGATGCTGAAAGACAGACAGGTACAAGCAAATTTGTACATTCAGCTTTTTTAGGTACTATGGCCCGGTAAGAAATAGGGTAAGGATTTAAACCTCCTAAGCCCATTTGTACATCACCTTCGTTTTTTACCTGGTATTTTCCAGAAGCATCTTTTACCATCACTCTTTGTGTATTGTGAGAGTCCATGGTATAGGCCGCCAATCCTATGCCATCACTCACCGTTTCCTGAGCTATACAATGTTTTTCTGTCATAACTATATCACTTATCATCCTTCGTGCTTCTCTCACATACATCTGAGGAGAAAAATGATTGTTTTCAACAAACTCGTCTTTAGGATATCCCCATTTTTTCATTTCAGTTCTTAAATGATCAGGTACTCTTGGGTCATTTCCTAAAAAGTAGAAAAACCCTTTGATATGATTTTCATGTGCTTTTTGTATTTTAAATCTAGTTTCATAATCAGCATCGGGATATTCATAATTTCCTCCAATAAGATTAGTAGAAAATGGCCCAGAATTGTTAATGTCTAATTTTCTATGCGGCATAGGTTGTATATGCATTAATGCCCAGTTGAGTTCATGAGGTTGTTTTTTTTCAATATATCGTAATAATAATTCATATTTTTCTGGATTATAATCCTCTGGTTTGGTAATAGCAATTTGGTTTTCTATGCTATCTGTAAGACATACTCGAAAATTGTAAGCCTGCACTTTTTGGTCACCCGATCCAATTTTCTCCAGCTTTTCTGAACTTATTCCCCAAAGTAAACCGCTGCTTGGATCTCCCTTTGTTACAAATGGGTCAATTCCATCTGGAAACTGATGTTTGTCTAATAGTTGAACACCGTTCCAAGTCTCATTATATTTAGAATTCGCTTCTCTGCCAACAGTGTAAGATACACCAGATTTTGCCATAAGGTCGCCCTCGTAGGTACAGTCGATAAAAAATTTAGCTTTTATCGCAAGCTTTTTATTAAATTCATCTTTAAGTTCAATTAATTGAATCGTCGTATTTGTTTTTATGACTTTTACCAATTGCTTTTGAAGTAAAACTTCTATTTTCGCTTCTTTTAGATAGTTTTTAAAAATCTGAAGTGTCACAGAAGGCTCAAAAGTCCATTTTTCAAATTTTCCATAATGCTGGCCTACTTTTCTGTAAAAATCTCTTGAAAGTCCTGAAATAGCATATTTATTTCCAATGTCTGTTTGCCCGAGTCCGCCGGAAGACAATCCGCCAATGTGTTTAGAGGCTTCTATTAAAATAACTGATTTACCTTGTTTTTTTGCAGTATATGCCGCTATTACTCCTGCGGAGGTGGCACCATAAACACAAATATCATAGGATGCTAAGTTTTGTGCTGTACCAATAGTAGAACAAATTAATAAGCTTAATAAGAATGCGTAATATTTCATTTAGTCGGAAGGTTGAATGTTTTTTAGAAATACTAAATTAGTAATTTTTTTTATTTTTTGAATGAAAGTTTTTTATATAAAAACTCAATTTTTGATCAGATTTTTTAACCTTTAATACTAATTCTGAAGCGGAAATTTATGATTGCTTTAAGTAATTATAATCAATAAAAAAGTCAATCAAGGTAATTCATTCGGTAAGCCAAAGGGGTAATTTTTTTTATGACTTTAAACTGCCTGTTAAAGTTAGATAAATTGTAAAAGCCACTATCAAAGGCAATTTGAGATATGCTCATTTTATCGTTTTGTAACAATTTACAGGCATAATCAAGTCTAATTTCAGTTAAAAAACTTGAGAACGTCTTTCTTGTCCGTTTTTTAAAATATCTACTAAAAGCAGATTCGCTCATGTTAGCCAATTGAGCTACGTCATCTAACATAATTTGACTTTGAAAATTTTCACTAACATGTTCCAATACTTTCTTAATCCGGTCTGAATCTACCTCATTTCTAATATGAATAGGGTCAGCTGATAAATATTCAAAATTTTTGCTGTTGGCTAAATCGTCTAATATTTCTAAAAAAAGCAACAGGCGCTTCATGCCTTTTACATTAAACATGGCCTCTTTTTTACTTTGTAATCTTTTAGAAGTTTCTGCACTAAACTGTATTCCTCTTTTAGATCTTTCTAAAAGGGATTTGATTGCATTGCTTTCTGTGGTTTCCCAAAAGTGTTCTCCCAAAAAATCTTCATTGAAATGAATTATGGTAGATTTTGCCCTTAATTTGCTATTTTCAAGTAAATATTCTTCATCGTTTTTATAGTAATGAGGCAAGTAACTACCAATCATACAAAGATCTCCTGGTTTAAAGTCTGTTATGCTGCTGCCCACATATTTTTTCCCTGTACTCTCCATCATGAAAACAATTTCTATTTCGGGATGATAATGCCAAGGGGTAGAAAAATTGGTAGCATCCCATTTCAAAAGATTGAATGAATTTTCAGAGGGATTGGATATCTTTAAGAGTTGAGGCTTCATTTTATGATGTTTTAATTCTCAAAAATAGATAACATTTGTTAAATAATCATTATTTTTTCTCATTGACTAAGATAATTTTCACATTGATTTGTATAAACAGGTCAAAAAATCATTACAAATAGTGTTTTTTAAATTAGATTTCTATTTTTTTTACTTTTAAATTTGTAAAAATTCTATTAAAAAGTAGTATTTTTTCTTTACTTTTAAACCCTAAATTTAAGAACATGTCAGATTTTTTGGACAGAAGAAAGTTTATGAAAGAAACCGCCATTAAAGCTTCTGGATTGGCTTTTTTGCCTTTTTTAGACGAGAAGGTTAAAGTTTCTAAAGTTTTTTCCAGTAAAGGAAAACCTGCAATAACCTATTTAGAGCCGAGGCTTAAATTTGGGGTAATCAGCATAAATCATGGACATATTTATTCTATGTCACAGGCGGTTATAAATGGTGGAGGTGAGCTTAAAAGTTTTTATTGCATTGAAAATGATTTAGCTGCTGTGTTTAGTAAGCGATTTCCGAACGCTAAAAGAGTTGTTAGTTCAGCAGAAATATTGGGTGATGCGTCTATTTCGCTAATTTTAAGCTCTGCTATACCCAATGAGCGGGCAGGCATTGCTATTCAGGCCATGAATAATGGAAAGCATGTGCTAGTGGACAAGCCGGGTATTACTGATATGGCTCAATTAAAAAAAGTAAAAGAAGTTCAGAAAAAGACGGGAAAAATATTTTCTGTTTGTTACAGTGAGCGTTTTGAAAACCGAGCCACAGAAAGGGCCTCCACGCTTGTAAAGGAAGGGGCTATTGGTAAGGTTATACAAACCTTGGGTACAGGCCCTCATAAAATTACTCCCGCAAGTAGGCCATCCTGGTTTTGGGACAAAAAGTATTTTGGAGGTATTATTACTGATATTGGTAGTCATCAAGTTGATCAATTTTTACATTTTACAGGCTCTGATACAGCTACCGTAGTGGCTTCTCAAGTTGGTAATTTTGGCAATCAGGAGCATGCACAGTTTGAAGATTTTGGGGACCTAATGTTAAAAGGTAATAACGGAACCGGTTATATACGTGTAGACTGGTTTACACCCAATAGCTTAAAAGCCTTTGGCGATGGGAGACTTACTATTTTGGGAACGGAAGGCTACATAGAAATCAGAAAAAATATTGATATTACCAGAAAAGATAATGGTAGCCATTTATATCTAAGTACTCAAAAAGAAACTGTATATATAGACTGTAGCGAGCAAATTCTGCCTTTTGGGCCTCGTTTTGTTGACGATATTTTAAACGGGACAG
>DAIQBE010000068.1:0-4469 GCA_036781325.1 Leadbetterella sp.
TGCCCTTGAATAAAATTGTTTTTTTATGTCTTCTGGATTTGTACTTCTTATGTTTGTCAAGTCTATTTTGTCTGTGAACAAATTGTCTAATGCTTGCTTTATGTGATTTACTTGTGGTCTTGCCATTTTTTATATTTTTCTTTTAAATAATTGTCTATTTAAGTTGTCTGGTTTGTCGTCATAGGGCTGTAGATAACTCATAAATATACGCTCTATTTAAAGCAGTTTTTGTATTTATTTGTATTATCCATATGTTTTACGATCTGTACTTATTTTTTTTGGTTGACGTCATATACAAACATAATTCTTATTTTTTGATTACACAAACTTTAAACATTTGCCATTTTATTACACAATAGTTTATAGTTCCTTTAGTTTTTCTAAGGTTTTATTATCCATTTGAATGGGTATTTCTAATGGTTTTATTTGCTCATTCTAAAATAGATTTTTCCTGCTCATTTCAAAAAAATTAAGACCAAGTATAAAAGCTTTAAACCGCAATCCTTATTTAAAGTGTGTAAATTTTAGATTTTTACTCTAAACTATTGCAAATCCTTTTTTAAATTTTGTTTTTTAGAAAATAATCGTAATCGCTATAAATAGCAAATTGATTTGGAGGCATAGAGAAAGCTCTTAAACTTAAAAATAATTTTGAAAACGAAGTAGCCCTTGTATTTGAAAGATAAAATACAGCATTGGCCTCTTGCATATTTGGTAATTTTTTAAGCATTTTAAATTTGAAAAACATATTGCAAGGAAATCCTTAAGGAATTTCTCAACTTTGTGTTTTAATTCGCATTTTGCTCTATGGATATTATTCGTCTTTTGTCAGATTCAATCGCTAACCAAATTGCTGCAGGCGAAGTGGTGCAAAGACCCGCTTCGGTGGTGAAAGAATTATTGGAGAATGCCATTGATGCAGATGCGAAAAACATTCAGCTTATAGTAAAAGAGGCCGGAAAATTACTTATTCAGGTTATTGATGATGGCACTGGCATGTCTCACACCGATGCTAGAATGAGTTTTGAACGGCATGCAACTTCTAAAATTCGAGAGTCTGCTGATCTTTTTGCTATAAAAACCATGGGTTTTAGAGGTGAGGCATTAGCCTCTATTGCCGCCGTAGCACAGGTAGAACTTAAATCTCGTAGAAACGAGGATGAATTGGGTACTTTTATTAGAATAGAAGGATCCGAAATAAAAGAACAAGAGTTTATACAGAATCCTAAAGGGACCAATCTTTTGATAAAAAATCTTTTTTTCAATGTACCTGCGAGAAGAAACTTTCTGAAAAATAACCCCGTAGAAATGAAGCATATTTTGGAAGAATTCCAAAGGATTGCTTTAGCTCATCCTTCTTTGAGTTTTTCTTTATACCACAATGAGGTAGAAATATATGCCCTCACTGCCTCTAAACTAAGCAAAAGGATAGTGGATGTTTTGGATAAAAGCTATAGAGAACAATTGGCAGAATGCAATGCCGATACTCCAATGGTGAAAATTAATGGTTACGTAGGAAAGCCACAAGCCGCCAGCAAACGAAGAGGTGACCAGTTTTTCTTTGTCAACAAGAGGTTTATAAAAAGTCCTTATTTAAATCATGCCGTATCAAGTGCTTTTGAAGCCACCATTGCGCAAGGCACCCATCCTTTTTATGTTTTATTTATTGAAATTGATCCCAGCCACATCGACATTAATATTCATCCCACAAAAACCGAAATAAAATTTGACGACGAAAAAGCAATTTATGCCATCCTACGTTCTGCGGTGAAGCAGGCAATAGGGGTTTACAATGTAACGCCCTCTATTGATTTTGAATCGGATATAAATTTTGGGAATTTAACTAGACCTATGCCAAGTTTTAGGCCAGAACCTAACAGTTCGGCTGCTTCTATACGAAATTTTGAAAAGCAGGATTTTTATACCCCTGATTTCAACGAGAAAAATAATGTTACTCATTGGCAAAAACTTTTTGAAGGAGCAAAAAATACTACTCTTTCCACTTTTCATGAAGAAAATGAAAATACATTAACGTTTGGCTCCAAAGTAAACGAAATCGCTAATTTTAATAAAGAGCACTCGGAAGTTAGTGAACTAAACGTTATACAAATACACCAGAAATATATACTTGCTCAATTAAAAAGCGGGATGATGATAATAGATCAACAAAATGCTTTTGAACGAATTTATTACGAAAAATATTTAAAAGAAATAAACGCAAAACCAGGAGTATCTCAACAACTATTATTTCCAAAGCCAGTTACACTTTCTGCAATAGATTATGAAGTGAGTTTTGAAATAATTGATATGATTCGGAATTTGGGATTTAATGTAGAAGAGTTTGGTCAAAATACGTATTTAATAAATGGCATTCCCCCACAATTTATGGAGGAAGACGAAGCCCAAGTTTTTAAATCAATTATTGAGCAATATCGAATCAACGAAAATAATCAAAGGCACGATAAATTAGAGCTTTTAGCTAAGACTTTGGCAAAAAGAAACGCCACTTCTATGGCTAAAAGCCTATCTAAAACGGAGATATCTGGATTAATCAATCAACTTTTTAACACCGCAATGCCAGCGATTAATCCAGATGGAAAATCCACAATGCGAGTATTAAGTCTTACTGATTTGGCGGAATTGATTATGAGCTAGCTTAAAAAAGAACTTCTTATTACTACTTTTATATCATTAAAACTACTTTTTTTGGATTAAAACCATTTTTAATTTTATTGAAATTAGGAGAATAATGAAACCTAATATGCATTAACTTTGTAATTTATCTGATAAAAATTTTATTTTAGGATTTAACTCCTATATTCACAAAAAAAAACTACTAATGTTTGATAGAATTACGCCAGTTGTTAAAAATCTTTTAATTGCCAATATTGCGATACACCTCTTGGTGCAGGTGTTATCAAGTCAGATGATTTTTCAGAATTTTGCTTTTTTTAATCCATTTTTACCTAATACAGACGAATTTTTAAATCCTAATTTTAAGCCTTGGCAGCCAATAACGTATATGTTTTTACATGGTGGAATTGGCCATTTGTTTAGTAACATGTTCGGTTTATTTATTTTTGGATCTGCTTTAGAAGCTTATATGGGCTCCAAAAGATTTTTTATTTATTATTTACTTACTGGAATTGGTGCTTCGCTATTAAACTCAGGAGTGAATTTCTTTGAAATGAGTACGTTAGTTCCCGACTCAGAATTATTTTGGCAACAGGCCGTAACTCCCATGGTAGGGGCTTCTGGAGCTATTTTTGGCATTTTGATAGGTTTTGGATTTTTATTTCCAAATGTAGAAATGATGCTCTTGTTTTTTCCTTTCCCTATAAAAGCAAAATATTTTGTAACATTGTATGGTTTATACGAGTTATTTCAGGGTACAGCGGGCTTAGAATCAGGCATCGCTCATTTTGCCCATATTGGAGGTTTAATTTCTGGATTTATCCTTCTAAAGTTTTTTGGTTTCAGTAAACGTTTTTATTGAAATTTTCGTATTATATTTGTTAAAAGGTTTGTAAATGCGAGGAATTATAAATGACATATTAAATGCCTTTAGGAAAAACAATAATCAGGTAATTCAACTGATATTGATAGGTGTTTTTTTGTTTTTTATTAAGCTTTTTCTGCAATTTGCTACGAATCTATTTCCCAATCCAGCGGTTTATCAAAATTTCATTCAGCAAAACCTAGTATTAAGTACAAATTTAAAGACTTTACTTACTCATCCTTGGACTTTTATAACTTTTCCATTTACAAATTCTGGCTTTTTGGATTTGCTGTTTAACAGCTTGGCTATATTTTGGTTTGGCAATTTGCTTACTGATTTTTTAGGAGGAAGAAAAACATTTATAATTTATTTTTTAGGAGCCATATTTTCTTCTTTTTTTTATTTTTTAGTTTATTATTCACTCGCTTCTATTTCTAAAAATGTTGTTATGCCCAGTTATTTGTTTGGCAGCAATACGGGGGTTTACGCAATATTATTTGCCGCAGTGGCACTTTTACCAGATTATGAATTAAGTTTTTTTAGGATATTTATTAAATTAAAGTACTTAGCTTTAGCATTTTTATTAATATCATTCCTAAACCCAAATTCTGGAGTTTTAAATCTTGGAGGTGCTATTTTTGGCTACTTACACGTTAAATTTTTAAGAACAGGCTGGAATATTATATCTCCTTTCGAGCAGGCAGTAGACTGGTTTATTAAACTTGGCAAACCTAAGAATAAAATGCCATTTAAAAGTTTTAGCAAAACCCCAGTGGGTGATTTTCAAAGAAAACAACAATTAGTAGAGGCAGGATATAGCCCAAATCAAGAAGAAATTGACTATTTGCTAGATAAAATCAGCAACAATGGATACGAAAGTCTTTCAAAAGATGAAAAACATAGATTATTCATTGCTAGTCAGAAAAAAGATTGATCCATTTTTATTTAATTTTTAGGATTGATTTTTTGA
>DAIQBE010000068.1:4569-10108 GCA_036781325.1 Leadbetterella sp.
ATGTTAGTAACTCAAGGAGAGCTTTTAAAAGATATACAATCCCCTGCAGATTTGCGAAAGCTAAATAAGCAGCAATTGCACCAAGTTTGTCAAGAATTAAGGCAATATATTATAGATATGGTCTCGGTTAATGGAGGCCATTTTGGAGCTAGCTTGGGTGTTGTTGAGCTTACTGTCGCTCTTCATTATGTCTTTAATACACCAGATGACCAATTGGTTTGGGACGTTGGGCATCAAGCCTATGGACACAAAATATTAACGGGTAGAAAAGATTCTTTTTATTCTAATAGAATTTATGGGGGTATTTCTGGTTTCCCCAAACGAAAAGAAAGCGAATATGACTCCTTTGGTGTAGGACATTCTTCCACTTCAATTTCAGCGGCATTAGGCATGGCAATGGGTTCTATGCACAGAAATGAAAAACACCGACAGCACATTGCCGTAATTGGTGATGGAGCACTGACGGCCGGATTAGCATTTGAAGGAATGAATCATGCCGGATCATTAAAAGATGCTAATCTTTTGATCATATTGAATGACAATTGTATGGCAATTGACCCTAATGTAGGGGCATTAAAAGAATATTTAACAGATATTACCACCTCGCCAACTTACAACAAAGTAAAAGATGACGTTTGGAATTTACTTGGGAAGATGAGTAAATTTGGAAAGAGTGCGAGAGATATAGTAGCAAAGGTGGAAAATGCAATGAAGGGTGCATTGTTGAGCCAAAGTAATTTCTTCGAAGCATTAAATTTAAGATACTTTGGTCCAATAGACGGTCATGATATTGATCATTTAGCCGAAGTATTAAAAGATTTAAAAGATATTCCTGGTCCAAAAATATTACATTGCCTAACTGTAAAAGGCAAAGGTTATGCCCTTGCCGAAGAAGACCAAACTAAATGGCACGCCCCAGGTCTTTTTGATAAAGTTACCGGCGAAATTCAGAAAAAAATTATTGACAAACCTGTAGCCCCAAAGTTCCAGGATGTTTTTGGGCATACTATCGTAGAATTGGCAGAATTGAATAAGAATATTGTAGGAATTACACCAGCTATGCCTTCTGGCTCTTCCTTAAATATTATGATGAAAGCCATGCCAGATAGAGCTTTTGATGTAGGTATTGCTGAACAACATGCAGTAACCCTTTCGGCAGGCATGGCAACTCGCGGCTTGGCGGTGTTTTGTAATATTTATTCCACTTTTATGCAAAGGGCGTATGATCAGGTGATTCATGACGTTTGTTTGCAAGATTTACCTGTTATTTTCTGTTTGGATCGTGCGGGTTTTGCTGGTGCAGATGGTCCTACTCATCATGGTGCTTATGATATTGCGTTTATGCGATGTATCCCCAATATGATTGTGTCTTCACCAATGAACGAAGAAGACCTTCGGAATCTAATGTTTTTAGCGCAATCTGATACAGTCCAGCTGGGTAAATCTGCATTTACTATGAGGTATCCAAGAGGTGAAGGAGTCATGCCAGATTGGAAAAAGCCATTTTCAATCATAGAAATAGGGAAAGGAAGAAAACTTAAAGATGGAGATGATTGTGCTATCTTAAGTTTTGGACCCATTGGAAACCAAGTCACAAAAGCAATTCCAGAATTGGAAAAAAGTGGCATAAGTGTGGCACATTATGATATGAGATTCGCAAAACCCTTAGATGAAAAAATGCTTCATGAAGTATTTTCCAAATTTGATAAAGTCATAACGGTTGAAGACGGTTGTATTCAAGGTGGAATAGGTTCCGCAATTTTAGAATTTATGATTGATAATCAATATACTTCTTCTGTTAAAAGACTAGGTATTCCCGATAGAATAGTTGAACATGGCGAGCAATATCAATTATATGCCGAGTGTGGCTTTGATTCCGCCGGCATAATTAATACGGTAAAGTCTTTTGTTAAGGTAAGTCAGATGACCGCTTTGTAATTAATGATACTCAGTTCGTTTTACTTAAGAAACCTGCCCGAGAGTTCAGATTTCCCATTTAATTTGGATTTAATAAAAAACTTGGAGGAAATTAAATTTTCCTCCAATATTGCTTTTTTTGTAGGTGAAAATGGCTCAGGGAAATCTACAATTTTAGAGGCTTTGGCTTATTCAGCTCAAATTCCCACGGCTGGAGGGCAAAGTTTAGAAGACGACCCCTTAATGCAATCTGCCAGAGATTTGGGAAGGATGCTTTCCTTACGTTTTGTTCATAAAAATACCGGTGGCTTTTTTGCAAGAGCCGAAGATTTTATTGGTTTTGTGAAAAATATTTTAAGAAGCATTGCCGAATTGGATGCTGAAATAAAGGAAGTCAAAGAAACTTGGAATGGCGGCGATCTAAATTTGGCACTTTCTCCATTAATTAGCGAACGGAAGGCAATAACGGATCGATATACTGAAAACCTAGACGCAATGAGCCATGGAGAAGGGTTTTTGAAGTTTTTTGCAACTAGAATTACCGGAAAAGGACTTTATATAATTGACGAACCCGAAGCTGCTCTTTCTCCTGCCCGCCAATTGAGTTTGATGGCTTTAATCCTAGATAAAATAAAGGGAAATGGCTCTCAATTTATTATTGCTACCCATTCACCTATTATTATGGCTTTGCCTGATGCTCAGATATTTAATTTTCAAGACGGAAAAATTTCTCAAATAACCTACAGAGAAACTATGCATTATCAAATCACAAAGTCATTCTTGGATAATCCCAATAGTTTTTTGAGGGAATTGGAAGATAAAATGAAAGAAGATTAGTTTCATTCATTTGCTCTGGGAAAAAAGTAATAAATGCCTTTTATTAAATAGGGATAGAATTAAATTACATCCTTAAATCAAAGACATCAGAAAGGGGAATATTAAAAGCTATTTTACCTCCACAATATGATTTTTCTTGCCTTTACCCACCAAAATGTATTTATTTTGGAGTAAAGTTATTTCGGAAAGCGATACTTTTTCATCGGAAACCCTTTCTTTATTCAAACTTACCGCATTGCCTTGAATAGCCCTTTTTGCTTCTCCTCTTGAAGTATAAATTTCATTGTTTGTAGCCGCCGATAGGAATTCAAGCAGGTCAGAACATTTGGCCAAATCTACTTTAGAGATTATGGTTTGAGGGACACCTTCAAAAATTTCTTTAAATGTGTTTTCATCCAAACTTTGAAGCGTAGTTAAAGTGGCTTTGCCAAACAATACTTCAGAGGCTTTTACAGCCAAATTAAATTGATGCTGACCGTGCACTCTGGTGGTGACTTCTTCAGCCAATGCTTTTTGTGCTATTCTTAAATGAGGGGCTAAAGCATGTTCTGCTTCTATTTTTTCAATTTCTTTACTGCTGAATAAAGTAAAAACACGCAGCAGTCTTGGGCAGTCCGCATCTGTTTGATTAATCCAGAATTGATAAAACTGATATGGAGAAGTCATTTCTGGGTCCAGCCATACGTTTCCAGCTTCTGATTTTCCAAATTTTGTTCCATCGGATTTTGTAACCAAAGGGGTGGTTAATGCAAAAGCCGCATAACCAGCATTTTCATCGTTATCGTTTTCTTTTCTTCTGATTAGTTCAGTTCCTGTAGTGATATTTCCCCATTGGTCTGAACCACCCATTTGAAGTTTTACACCTTTGTGTTTATACAAATGATAATAGTCGTAACCTTGTAAGAGTTGATATGAAAATTCTGTAAATGAAATGCCAGTGGTAATTCTATTTTTTACAGAATCTTTTGAGCTCATGTAGTTTATGGTTAAGAACTTACCCACCTCTCTTAGAAATTGCAGGAACCCCATTTCTTTAAACCAATCGTAATTATTGACTATTTCTGCAGAATTTTCTCCACAATCAAAGTCTAAGAATCGTTGTAATTGTAATTTAATAGCCTCTTGGTTGGCTCTTAGGACCTCTTCGGAAAGAAAATTCCTTTCCGCACTTTTTCCAGAAGGATCACCAACCATGCCTGTTGCTCCACCAATTAATGCGTAAGGTTTGTGGCCAGCGAGCTGAAAATGCTTGAGTAGCATTATGGTAGCAAGATTTCCAATATGTAAAGATTTTGCAGTTGGATCAAAACCTATATAACCTCCTGTTGACTCTTTTTGTAGTTGTTCCTCAGTGCCAGGCATTGCATCTTGCAACATACCTCTCCACTTTAATTCTTCAATAAAATTCATGCTTATTTCCTTTTCTTTGCACCATATTTCTTTTTCCATCTGTAATATTCGGAAAAAGTATAACTAAATGTAACTTGAAGTGCCCTATTTCTTAAATCAAGTGGCGTTACTCCTCTTTTACTAGTAGAGACATTGGTAAGACCATAGGTGTATCTAATATTTAAACTTGCCAGAGAAAACATATCTAGCATGTTTATTCTCGTTCCAATAATCCAAGATTTGTCGGTAGCAGCGTCTGGGCCATAAATGGTAACCCCATCTTTTTTAAAGCCCTGGTTTAATGCCCAGCTAAATTCAGGGCCTGTTTCAAAATAGATGCCTTTTAATGGAGTTACTCCAAATAAAATTGGAGTTGAGAAATATTTATAGGATTGTTTGGCTTGAGGAGTTTTAAAAGTAGCACCTTTAACTTGATAGATAAATTCAGGTTGTAGGCTAAATTTTTTATAGTTAAAACGAGTGAAAATACCTCCTTGGTAAAGGAATGATACTTTTTTATCAATAGTAGTAGTATCGAAATTTTTTATTCCAGTTATTTGAGCACCGGCCTTTGGGCCAAATTCAAACGCACGAGGTTTAAATTGTGCAAAACTTGGGGCAATAACACAAATAAATAGAATAACCTTTAAGATATTTTTAAACATAAATAAATTATTTTTTTTGAAACGCAAGTTTCCATGTAAAAGTCTGCAAAGGTAAGAAATATTGACCTATAAATACGAAAAATCCTGCTTTATAAAGCAGGATTTTTAAATAGGGTACTTATTTCTTAAGCGAAAATTTCAAAGAACCATTTATCCCGAATCGTCGAGGAGGTACTAAAAAAGAAGATTGTCCAAATGGAAATTCGAAATAAGGGGAAAATTGACCAAATAATCTTTTATAATTATATTGAATTCCCATGCCGTAATAGAGGCTATTAAAAACTCTAGGATTATGTTGACTTTCAAATTTATTAATAAAGGTTTCTCCACCAACACGTTCTGCCTTATATTTCACGGTTTCTACCACAGAGAGATCTAGTTTTGTGCCAGAGGTAAGTAGAAATGCCAAGTTGTTTTTTACAGGTATGTAATAATTAATAAACAAAGGTAATTTAACAATGGAAGTTGTAATTTCAATATTTTCTATTTTTTGAGGCCTCAAGCCAATATATTTAATATACCTATCCTCAAATTGTTTACCAGTCAATGAATTAAAATCTTTTGGCTGCTTAAATTCCACTTCTTTTTTTCCTGTTACAAATAAGCCCGTATTAAAGCTTATTTTTTCACCCATAAATATTTCAATAGCTGGTCCAACACTTGAAGCTCTATTCCCAGAATAATCAGTTGCAATTCCAAATCTTGCATTAATATTCTTTAGCTTAAACTTC
>DAIQBE010000069.1:0-5523 GCA_036781325.1 Leadbetterella sp.
CGTAAATATAAGTGCTGCTCAAAGCCTACCAAGCTTTCGTCACCCGTCCATCCTTTTGGCGTCCATTCTACCTGAAATTTTCTTGCTTGTTCATAATTAATCATATTGGCTTGTGCATATAAAGCCGCTAATCCTCTAGCACAACGTTGTGCCAACATTATCCATACTAATTCACGAGATCTAGGGGTATTATCCCATAAACCGGCGTGCATTAAAGTCTCTTCCATTGCGGTAGCTAAGCCCTCGGAACGCTGCATCCACATATTGTAGGGCAAAGCTTCTCTTCTTAGCTCACTGGCATGTGGTTCTTCTCTAAGTCGGGCAATTTCGAACCAATGCGAAGAGTGAGCATACAAAACGTTGGGTTCACGAAAACTAATGTTGGCAAAGAAGTTGCGTTTGTCTTCGGGAATAAAACCGCCTAAATGTTTACGAACCTCGGGTTCCATATACGCTTTAACAGGTAAAATTTCTTTATTCTTAAGAAAATCCATCATTCTTTTTAATGATAAATCTGTCCCAATTTTAAATTCTGCTTCAGTAGAAAAAGCTTTCATTTCAGGCAAATTTTTATTTCTTTCTCTTTCCAACTGTAAAGAGGCATGAGCACGGGTAAGTTCACGGCTCAATAATGTAACTTCTTCCTCCCAAGAAAAAGGTACCAAAAGAACGTTTTTTAAATGCCAAGTATAGTTTTCTTTCCCAATTCCGGAAGGCCCATTTTTTGTTGGCAATTGTTTTTCTAGCCAAGAAATAAATTGATTAGTAGCAATTTTTGAGTTATTTATTGCATCTTTTAATGCCTTACTATTTGCAGAAGTTTTTTGTGAGATTTCATTCAAGAACTGTAGCTGTTCTTTTATGTTGGTTATACCTGCACTCCACAAATCTTTTGCATTGCCAGTGAGATTTGCTTTTGCTTGCTCATACAATGGCGGAATGATAGTTAGCTGGCCTATTAACTTTTTTTCAGCTTCTGTAGATAAAGGGAACTTGTATTGCCACAATTCTATGGCGGCAAAACTTGTGGGTCCTTCATGTTCTGGCGTATCGCTCTGTTCACCAAAAATAATGGCATAAAAAGCAGGGTCGCGAGCCCAAGGTTGTAGTATTCGGCAATTGTATTCTAAAGCATTCATTTCAGCTTTGAGCAAAGCGTAATCTACTTTTTGTTCTATGGGCCAGGATGTGGTATCAATTTTTGATAGTCTTAATTTATACTGCGCTAAGGTCCCTCTGATTTTCTTAATAGTTTCAACCCTATAGTCGGGGACTCCATTGGGTAAACTTGTCCGCTCTAATAAGCGGAGTTCTTTACAAAGGTTAATAAGCGAAGGGTACTTGGAAGATTGCGCAAAAGTATCTTTATTAGAAAATATAAAAATCAAAATAAAGAAAGCTATTCTTTTCATAAAATTGTTAAATGTAAGTTTGTTAATATTTGATATTACTAGAAAAATGCTATTAATTGAAGTTGTTTAAAGTCTTTAAATTAAGGATTTACGGGTCCTGCTTCGGCAACTAGGGTCAAAAGAGCTACTTGAATTGCCTTATACCCTTCCTCATCGTACCACCATTCATTGAGCGAGTGTGCATTTCCAGCTTTACCGCCTCTTCCTAAAGTAACTGCGGGAATACCCAATGAAATTGGAATATTTGAATTAGTAGAACCTCTGGATACAAACGGAGGAATGCCAAAAGCAACCGTAGCAGCCATTGCTCGCTGAATTAAAGGAAGGGTTTGTGGTAATTCTCCTGAAGGGCGGTCGCCTATTTTCTTAAAATCAACGGTTAAGGCGGGCCCCATACGTTTCATTGCATTATGCTCTTTCAAAGCTTGTTGGACACACGATTTTAAAAGTGAATCTATTTGAACAAGGTTTTCAGGGAGTTCAGATCGCATATCCACTTCCATCCATGATTCAAAAGCAATAGAATTTACTGAAGTACCTCCTCCAATTCTACCCACATTATAACTTGTTCGGGCTCCAGACCTAGTAAATTTGTCTGCTACTTTTGAAAAGTAATGAATAGCCGATCCTAAGGCATGTTGTGGGTTTGCTAAACCAAATTGTCCCCATGAGTGCCCACCTGGTCCTTTGAAAGTAATTCGATAGCGGTTAGATCCTAAACCCATAGTGTTTACACGTCCTACATCGCCTCCATCAATTGAAATCCATGAATCTATTTTTCGGCTTTGATCACTGAATAAGTATTTTACTCCCCTTAAATCGCCAAGCCCTTCTTCTCCAACTGAGCCTATAAATAAAACATCTGATTGGGTTTCAATTTTTGCTTGTTCCAAAGCTCTTAAAACCGAAAGAACAATGACTAAGCCACGCGTATCATCGCCAATTCCAGGCGCATATAAGGTATCTCCTTTTATTTTCACTTTTACATCTGTATCTATTGGAAAAACGGTATCTAAGTGTGCATCGAATGCCACGCATCGTTTCGAATTTTTACCCTTTCGCAACGCCATTACATTACCTACCTTATCTGTCCAAACGGAATCGGCTCCCGCTTCTTTTAGCATAGCTGCAAATTTGACGCCTCGTTTTGTTTCCATAAAAGGCGGAGCTGGTATTTCAGTGAGTGTAATAAGTTCCTCGCGATTTCGCTGGTTTTGAGCTACAATTGATTGGAATGCTGTCAGAATTTGAGTGCTTTTTGCTAGTTTTCCCACTTCATTGAGATAAGAAGCCTCCACTTTGCCGCTTTTTCCGGCATCTTCTTCTTGAGCAATTAGATCAATTGAAAACAGGAGTGTAATCAGAATAAATACGATAAATAAATAGCTAAATGTGTTTTTTTTCATTTTTTATTTTTGAAGGTTACTTATGTTTATTATTGTTTCCAAATTACCGATGAATCTATACTTGCAATTGATGATTTTCCTGTTAAAGCCATGGCTAACTCAAATTCATATTGGAGTATTGACAATACCTTTTCTACACCTGCTGCTCCGCCACATGCCAAGCCAAAACAGATGGGTTTACCCACCAAAACCGCATTAGCTCCTAAAGCAATAGCCTTTAAAACATCTGTTCCTCTTCTTATTCCGCCGTCCATTAAAAGAGGTACTCTTTTGTTTACTTTAGCGGCTATGCGAGGAAGTGCTTCAATGGTAGCAGGAACAGTGTCTAAGTTTCTTCCACTGTGATTAGAAACGATGATGCCAGATACACCGGACTGAATTGCTTTTTCAGCATCGTCAGGGTTTAAAATTCCTTTTACTAACAAAGGAATTTTTGTACAAGTTTGTAACCATTCTATATCTTTCCAAGTAAGTGGATTTTTCTGAGGCCCCAAACTAACCATATAGGGTGCGTTGACATTATCAGGTAATTTAAATTTTACTCTTTGTTGGCGATTACGAGCACCTCCAACTGGTGTATCTACTGTAACACATATGGCTTTGCAACCCTGAGCTTCTGCTTTTTGAACAACATCTTTTGTAAATGCCCTGTCATCTCTAACATATAACTGAAACCATAGGGGATGCGTAGCCACTTTGCTAATTTCTTCAATCCGAGTAGTCGTAAAAGAACTGACTACGTAAATGGTTGAGGCGGCACTTGCTCCACGTGCAGTGGCAAGTTCTCCATCTGGGTGCATTATTTTGTGAAAAGCCGTGGGTGCAACTAGAATTGGATGCGAAAGTTGGTGACCAAAAAGCGATACTTTGGTATCAAGTTTGGTTACATCAGTCAGAACAGTAGGATTCAGTTTAATGGTATCTAATGCTTGTCTATTCCACTTTACAGTAAACTCATCCGCTGCCCCGCTAGCTACATATTCGAAAGCCATTTTGGTCATTTTGCTTTCTGCGTTTTTTTCAAAGTCGTACAGATTTACGAATTCGGATAAATCAATTGGGTCGCCTTTTTTTAAATCGGTTGGACTAGCTTTTAGTTTGCTTTGCACTTCAGAGGGAAGTAAAGAAGCACCCGCCAAAGCGGTGAATGATTTAAGTAAATTTCGTCTTGATTGTTCCATATATTTTGAATCCTTTTTGGCAATTTATTGAATTTTTTTCTTATCTACTTTTCTCAGGAACAGCTTGCATTAATAAAGCATAGGCTTTATTTAAGGCAATATCTCCTTCCTTGGCACCTTTGTAATGACCCAAACGAACCACAACTAGGTCGTGAGAAGGTATAATAGTTACCGATTGCCCGCCAGCTCCTAACATCATGTAAGCATCTTTAGGGATAGGTCTGCCGCCATCTCCATTTACCCAAAATAATCCGCCATATATCGGTCGGCCATCAGCAAGCCAAGGATCTGCGGGAGTACTTACAAATTGTGTAAAGCCTTGTGGTAATAATTGCTCTTTATTCCAAACACCTTCTTGCAAATACAAATTGCCTAATCGGGCCCAATCTCGTGCAGAAGCAAACTCGTATCCTTGGGTTAAAAAATTACCCGAAGGGTCGGTTTCCATAATCATGGTTCTTACACCAATTTTATCAAATAAGGCTTGTTGAGGAAACGTATGATAATTTCTTTTCAATTTTTCTATTCCTAAGCGATTGAGATAATTTGTCAGTACGGGGTCACAATTTCTATAGCGGCCTACTGTGTTTGGCAGCCATTGTTGCGGTAAATTAGCCGCATATTCGAATGAATTTCCAGCATCAGTATATAAGTATAAATGGTCTGGGTAGCCCAATGCAGGGTTGTAGTCTGGGTCTTGAGGAGCTCTGCAGTACAAGCCACTTGACATATGCATAATATCCATAATTCTAATTTTGGCTCTTGGATCATCTTTTCCTTGCCATTGTGGAATGGGAGCAGGTTGTTCTAAGGTGTAAACCCCTTCGCCAATTAGAATTCCCATAATAGTGGCTGATAAACTTTTTCCCATAGACCAACTCTCTAAAGGGGTATCTTTTGTAATTCCATTTCCATATTTTTCAGCTATTATTCGTCCTTTATATGTAACTATAAAGGCCGCCGTTTGAGCCTCGGACGGCTCAAAAGCCGCAATTAAAGCTTCATTTACTTTGTCCTTGTTTACTTCTCTTGGCATAGGGCTATTGGGCAAAACATCGCCCATTGGCCAGGGAGTTGAGGAGGCATCTGGTAAATTTCGTGGCACGTTTACTGGTTTGAAATTTAGAGAGGACTTTCCTTCTGGTAGGGTAATACAGCCTTGTCCTTGTGTATATATGGCAGTGCGAACTATGCCGTTGGGAAGAGTTATGGATACAGTCTTTTTTTTATAATCTATAATTGGCTTGCTTACTTTGGATCTTTCTGAATATGGACTGGAAAAGTAGCCCACATTTTCTGCAGCAAATTCTGGATTAAGTCCGGTAATAAAAACTGCGGAACACATAATTTTGGCAAAGCCAGACGTATTATGCGAAAGAGGGTCGCCAGGCGGGGCTTTGTAAGGGGCTGTTTTTAGTTCTAGTTCTTTTGCTCTAGCATTGAGGTTGTCACGTAATTGCTGTGCAGAGGCATTTAAATTGCCAAAAAGCACAAAAAACAAAAAATAAAGGAGCAGTTTTTGAT
>DAIQBE010000069.1:5533-10095 GCA_036781325.1 Leadbetterella sp.
AATCATTTTATCTCGTGATTCCTGAGAAAAGGCATTTAAAGAGCCCAAAAGAACTAAATTTAGAAAAAAGACAAGTATTCTTTGATTCATTTTAATGATTGTTAAGGTTAAAAAAAAGCGAAATGTTTTATAAAATTAGAATTTAGAAAAAAAGTGATTAATAGGTTTTTCTTTCTTCTAAATTTATAGTAAGCATACTCTTTCTATAGAATAAGAAAACATCTTTAATTTAAATCAATGTTTTGATTCTAAATAATGTTTTTTCAAGATATCTTCGCCAAAATCGTTGCCTTTTTCACGAAGGATAGCGTGAATATGGTTGCCATCATTTTGAAAGCCAACGTTGTCGTATTCAATTAAAAAATCTGGACCATTGATGATGTAATAATGTGGTTTGTTGGCATCTAGGCTTCCTATCCAAGCAAAATACACTTTTTCAATACCTGAGGCCATGATTTTTTCAAACAATTGGTGGGCTTTTGTATGTTCGAAGTTATGTACATATTCTTGTATTACCATTTTAAAAATAGCCATTTGTGTTTTGTCAAATTTTTTGGCTGGTATTCCATAATAAGAAGCAATGCGTTGCTGAGATTTAGGGGAGGTGATGATATCTTTTGGAACATCTTGCTTGAGAATAGCCAATGATTTTTGAGTTTCTGTAAGTGCGTTGATTAGCATAAATCCATAATCTTCTTCTTTGCTCAACACTCGCAGGCCTGCATATTTTCCAAATTTCACCTCCGAAGGGTCTGTTCCTATAAAATAGGGAGACATCGATATATTTTTGCCATCAGAAGTAAGACTTAATGCCATATGATGGCCACCAAAATTTAGTCCCCAAGGGCTATTGGAATTAGGTTTTCCCCAAATAGAAATGAAAAAATTGCCATAAGCCCATTTGAGGTTCTGCATTTGGGTAAGCATTTTTTGGTTAATTTTATTTTCGTCAAACATAGTTTGATAAAGTGTATTCAAAATGTCATCCAGTGCCATAATACTGGTGGTTTTTAAATATCCTTGAGAGCTAAGCATGGCGGAAAGCACCCGATGAAATGCCAATCGACTTTTATCAGAAAGTGAACCATAGGCAATACCGGGGCGTGGCACCATGCCGACAGGCAGATTGGTCCATTTGAATCTTAAGCTATCGTTAAAATCATATACGGTCTTTTTTAATTCATCAGCTGCAAGGGTATTAAGAAATGAATTAGTTGATTCGATAAGTGATTGGTTGGCTTGGCTGAAAGCTGAATTTGACCAAAATGAGGAAATGAAGATTAGGAGTAAAATTTTTTTCATGATTTAGGGTTAATTGCGATTTATTTATATAAAAAATCAGTCTTCAAATTTAAGAGTCTTTTTTAGAATTTTGCCATAATTTCAATTAAATGATTTTAAAGGATACAAATAGTTAAAAATGGAGGAATATTATGATTACATTTTTTTTAAAGGACGAAAAAGAAGTTATTTTTAAATTCAATTTCTGTCATTTAATCCACTTTTATTCCAAACCATTTAACGGCATTTGAATAGTAAATTTTATCTACCACTTTTTTGGGTAATTTGAGTCCCGAAAATTCACCATTTACCTGTTCCACAGTCAATTTGTGGTCAGTCGTGAAATAGTTCCATTCTTCCAGCCAACGTTTATGAAATCTTTCTTTTGCTTGTTTGGGGTCGTTTGTATTCCAAAGTACGAGGTCGCTTCCGTAGATTATTCTATCTTGATATTTGAGAATGAAGTTCCTGATTTTTTTATACTCTTTTTGGCTCTGTACTTGTAAATGCCCAAGCCTTTCTGCCACATCTACTGCCATGTATGGGAACTTATCCAGTCGTTTTGCAAGGGAATCAACGTTAAACTCTAAACTTCCTAAATGTGCACCCACAAAACGCATATCAGGATGTTTAGCCAAAAATTTGTCACGAGCATCTATTTGGTTTTCATACGTAGGCATTTCAGGGTGCAAAAACATGTGAAAGCGAGGATTAGCTTTAAAATAATTCCTATCGTTATTCACTGTCATTTGCTCTAAAGGCAACCAACAGTTTTTTGGCTCACCTAAATGCCCCAAAATTGTTTTATTTTGAGCGATAACATATTCAATTACCGGGTCGAACCGAGGATGGTCAATCATTATTAGTTTCCCATTTTTATCTCTTTCGGCCATTCCTATATTTTTCCAAATTTTAATTCCTAAAGCCCCATTGGCAAAAGATTCTTTAAGCGAGGCAATTGTTACCTCCGCCCAGTTTGGGGAATCCCAGTTTTTCATACTAAAGGCATCAACCCATAACATTTGCTTGGGATTGGCTTTTACCTGATATTTTGTAAATGCTTTTTGTACTTGAAGGCTAGAATCAGTATTGTTCACATTGATAGTAATCAATTGAAAATTATCAGCTTTGGCCAGATTTGCTATGGAATCATTGGTAGTTCGAACATGAACATGGGAGTCTATCTTTGGGGTGGTATAGAAATCTTTCTCTGAATAATATTTATTGGAGCAAGAACTACTCAAGTATAAACTAATAATAGCAATAAATGAATTTTTCATAGTTATTTTATAATATTTAGAAATCAACGCAATATATACCTTTTTTGCTTATTGCCACAGACCATAAAAAATGTATGTTATGTGCTGCAAGTCACTATTCAGATTTCACCTTATTTAAAAAGGAAAGGGAACAAAAGTACACCTTATTTACTTACTATGACTTTGTAGCTTAATATCTCAACCAATGTCGCTTTAATTTTGCTCGTTGTTGGGTCTCTGGCTAAGCCCAAAGCAGGAAAAATTAATAAATTCTTAAACCACAACATCTCAGTCTTTTTGTTATATATGATTTGCTCTAAATAACGATAAACAGTATCAAATTCACTCTGCCCAAAAAAAATGGGCATATGAAAAGCATTTGATTATTACTTAAAGGTTTTCACGCAAAGTTGAAACGGCATACAGTGGATAAACCAAAATAGGGGGGTATTCCGAAAAGTTTTCCAAGGAAAGTCTAATGCCCATGGTTTTGTTTTTTTCTTTCAAAAACTGAAACATACTTTGCATCGCTCCTTTGTTTGAAGCCTTTATTTCGATGGGCAAAATATTTTCGCCTTGTTGGGCAACATAGTCAATTTCGGCATTGGCGTTAGCACTTTCTCTGTGCCAATAATAGAGGTTTTCTGTTTGTAGCGAACTGCCATATTTGAGCCATTCTAAACCAACAAACATTTCGGCAACCGCTCCTTTGTTTATAGCATCAAAATCATTTTGTGCCATTAATTGCCCCACATTTAAGCCTAAAATCCTTTGAAATATCCCTGTATCAAGCGAAATAAGCTTTCTTTTTTTGACATCGGCTTCTGCTCCCAACGGAATTCCATTGGCAGAAGTATGGGTAATAGGAATGACCAAACCAGCCATAATTAGCAATTGAACGGCTTCTTTGATTTGTAATAAACTTGCCTGGGTAGCCGCTTTGGTGAAAACAAATTTACCCCCTGTTTGCTGAATGACCGATTCAAAAACCTCCGAAATTCGAAGAGAAGGGACTCGTTTTTTGTATTTTGAAAAATCGGATTGAATAGAAATCAGCAAATCGTCTAAGACCGATTGCACACCCAATAAATCTCCGCCATCGGCATAATGAGCCACTGCTTCGGGCATACCTCCTATGATGAGAAATTTTTTGAAATACTCAATGAGTTTTTGGTGAAATGGCAAGGCAAGCGGTTGCTTGGCATTCGCTTCTTTTTTTAGAGCGACCAATTGATGCTCGCCCATACCGCCTAAAAACTCATCAAAAGAAAGCGGATAAACAAAAACTGAACGCACTCGCCCCACACCAAAAGAAGGGAGTTGCTCTAATGCAAACTCTAACAATGAACCTGCCGAAATTAAATGTAATTCTGGAAATTTTTCATAAAAAAAACGCAAGGACGAAATCGCTGGTAAACAGGCTTGTATTTCATCAAAAAACAAGAGTGTTTTTCCTGCAATAATGGGCTTTTTGAAAAAAAGTGACAGGTTTTCACAAATAGCTTTGGGAGCTAAATCGCCCTTAAAAAAGGCTTGAACTGCCATTTGTTCTTCAAAATTGATTTCAATGTAATACTCAAAATGTTTGGCAAGTTCTTGAACAGCCGTTGATTTGCCCACTTGTCTTGCACCTCTGAGCATCAAAGGTTTTCGTTTTTTTTGATTTTTCCAATCAAGTAATATTTGGTCTATTTTTCTTGATATATGCACATATGTATTTTTTAGTACCCGAAAATATAGGTCAAATGTAAAAAATAGTATGCAAAAAACCAATTAAAATGACTTTTTTAGGCATCGAAGATAATTTTCATTATGTATAAACTCATGATATTATGGAATGCGTGTAAATAGGCACATTTCCTTGGTTTATGTCCTCACCAACGATAAAAACATACTCATTTGCGTAGAATTAATAATGTTTGTGCTGACACAAACCTATAAGAAGTAATCAATTGAAAATTATCGGATTTGGCCAGATTTGCTATGGAATCATTGGTAGTTCGAACATGAACATGGGAGTCT
>DAIQBE010000070.1:0-10008 GCA_036781325.1 Leadbetterella sp.
AGGAAAAAATAAGATTGCTCTTTTTCAACCGCTTACTTTGTTAGATTTGGTAGTTTATCATGATCACAAAAAGGAGATCCATCGAATTTCTGAAATTAAATGCAGTACTTCCTTTCGAAGTATTCCATATGAATTAAAGAAGTCGTGTAGTGCCCTATTTTTAAATGAAGTATTGAACAAAAGCCTGAAAGAATCTTCTGAAAATGAAGCCTTATTTGGCTTTTTGACGGATGCCATTTTGTATTTAGACAGCCACGACCACCAAATTGAGAATTTTCATCTCTATTTTTTACTGAACTACTGCTTTTATCTGGGCTTCGCACCAGAAAATGGAAAAGAAATTTTTGATCAATTTTTTTCTTTCTCTTATCAAATTCCACATGATTTGGAAACCATTAATTTTATTGACCAAATAATACATAAGGATTTTGGAGACGCATTACTACTAACAAGAGTCCAAAGAAATCAGGTTTTAGATGTGATTTTAGCATTTTATAGATTGCATGTAGAAGATTTTGGAGAATTGCGCTCTTTAGCGGTTTTGAAAGAAATATTGGGGTAGTATTTCCGCATATAATTTTCTTTTCTCTTCCAGATGGTTCACCACAGTACAATCTTTTAAACTATTTTTTATTTCCAGAAAATTTATTCTCACTACCTGCAATTAGATTTTTTATGTTGGTTCTGTGCGTATAAGTAAGCAAGAAGAATAATATCCATCCCGTAAAAAGTAGGGCTGTGTCTTTTGGATATTGAAAACTTAATATAAGAGCAAAACTTAATGCCGCTGATAATGAACCAAGGGATACATATTTTGAGATCCAAACCACACCAATAAATATGGCTAAACTTATTAAAGCCCCAATAGGAAACACCGCCAAAATTACCCCTAAGGATGTTGCGATACCTTTTCCTCCTTTAAAACTTAAAAATACAGAAAATATGTGCCCTAAAATAACTACTATACCGAGCATAAAAGCTTGATATGATTCGGAGAAATAAAAATTAAAAAAAAATACGGGTAGGAATCCTTTTAAAACATCAATTAGTAATACTATAATTCCAGCCTTTTTCCCTAAAACTCGCATGGAATTGGTGGCTCCTGAATTTCCACTACCATGTTTTGTGATGTCAATATTATGGAAATATTTAGCATACCAAGCTGCAGTAGGTATTGAACCCAAAATATAGGCCAAAACAAATATTCCAATTTTTAAAAACATGAAATAGAATTAGTGAATCACAAATTTACCAAAATTGAACGATTTTAATAATTTCTTTTTTAATAAATATGTAATATGTTTATTGATAGTGGTTTATGAAATATGGCATTTTAACTTTTCCCGATTCCTTTTTTCTTTAAAGCCAAATCGTGGGCCGTGTCGTAATAAGAGCGGAGGTTAGTCCAGTCAAAAACATCCGAAATATTTTCTACGCGGTTTCGCTGCATTATCCTATCTCTGCGGCTCATTGTTACGAATTTGAAAAGAATTTCAGCCAGCTGGTCAGCCGCTTGTTCAAAATTCTGGTCTTTTCTATTCACCACATAAACCCCTACATTTTCATAATCACGCATAAGCTGCATCATGAAATCACCAAAGCCTGAAAGGTCACTAGTAACGGTAGGAATACCTCTTACTACACATTCAAGAGGAGTGTATCCCCAAGGCTCATAGTAACTAGGGAATACTCCAAGATGGCAACCTCGTACAAATTGACTATATTCTAAGCCAAAAAGTGGATTTGTTGGAGAAATGAAATCAGGATGATATACAAACTTAACTCTATCTTGTTGGTGATTCATTAAGTTGGTTCTTTTGAAAAATTCAGTTATATCATCTGGCTCTTTCAGTAAGTGTGTTACCGTATGAGGTAATGTTTTAGTTTTCCAGGTTTGAATAGTTCTTCTTAATCTTAGTCGCCAATATTCATCCACAAATTCGTTTAAATCTGGCAAATTGGCATTGTCATTGGAAGCGGAGGCATGAAAAAGTTGTTCTCCAATTCCTTGCTCTATCGACTCACAAGTTTGTCTTATTTCTTCCATTACGGCACGCGACTGCAGCACCTGAGGGTCAATGGAATACACAGGATTTTTTGTGATTAGAAACATTACTACTGTAGTTTCTAATCCGGCTTGAACGATTTTAAAATTAAGGCGTTTTAGAGCTTCTAGTGTCAAATCGTAGCCTTTGTTTTTAAATTCGTAGCGTCCTGAAGTAAAAAAGTATAAGGTATCGTCCAAATCCCAAGAATAACTTTGGAAAAAGTGACCCATTACAAACTGATTTATCTTTTGTTTATATTTTAGGTGAAGGTTTTGGAATTCATGCGTGGCCGCAAAGCGAGTAATATTTAAGCCATTGGGAAGAATTAAATCACAGGTTCTGCCAAAAAACACTTCACATTCTTTTGCAGTTACATCACTCACTGTAGTAAGTACATGGCATCTTTGGGCCGAATGTCTTTCTATACCTGCTTGAGCTTCAATCCCATAATTTTTTGCTTCTTTTTCCCAATTATAGTAGGGTAGTTTCTCATAGAAGTCATTAACATTTCCAGCAATATACCTTCCCAGCATGGTGGCGTGGGTAGTAAAAACTGTTGCAATGTTGACTTTTTCTAATCTTAAATCAGGCAATCCAGAAGAGGCCATCCATTCATGGAAATGAGCCACTATTTCATTTTTTCTACTATTAGTTTCTGCAAAATGAGTAAGATATCTTTTAATTACGTCGCCAAAAGCTATAACTTTGTTTACTAATTCTTCACAATTAATCGTAGATATTTTATGATTTTCCCATAATTTGAATTTAAGAGCATCAATTTTTTCTAAATTCTTTGTAAAATCAATCAAAATAATTCTAGGCCTTCCAGTCACTAACCATCTACCATAAAAAACATCAAAGCCTTGCATTCTTAGTTCTTTAGCGGCTTCTGAAAAGATGGAGTCGTCGTCATCTTGTCTTTCAAATTCAATTGCGGCCGTTTGAGGAAAATACGGTCCAATAAGACAATAGTTATCTCCCCATTCGTCCACCATAGCGGGTACTTTAGACCTAATCACCGTATAAATGCCTCCAACTTGATTACAAACTTCCCAGGCCAGCTCAAATAATATGGGCTTCAAAGCAACTCTTTTTTCGATTTTTATAGTTTCTTCCGATGATTTTTTAAACTTCACAGACGCCATAGGTTTAAATGATTTAGTGTTCTAATTTTAAAAAATAAACATAGTAATAAAAATTAAAAGAAAAATGACATTTTGAATAATAATTTTATAAGATGCTTATTTCTGAATATTAAAATTATTCTCAAAATTAAAATCAAATATTGGACACTATTTTTTAAAATAGTTCACCTAGTTTATACTTTGGAACTATTTTTAAGTGTTTATAGGCTTTTTCTGTAGCTTCTCTTCCTCTGGCGGTTCTCTTTAAGAATCCTTCCTGAATTAAAAAAGGCTCGTAAACTTCTTCAATTGTTTCCGCTTCTTCGCCTACTGCAGTAGCTATTGTAGATAATCCTACTGGACCTCCTTTAAATTTTTCTACAATCGTCAATAATATTCTGTTGTCCATTTCATCTAGGCCGTCTTGATCTACCTCCAAAGCGGTCAAGGCCATTTCTGCAATTTCTACAGTTATGGAGCCATTTCCTTTTACTTGCGCAAAATCACGTGTTCTACGCAATAAATTATTTGCAATTCTAGGTGTACCCCTACTTCTTCGGGCTATTTCATAAGCTCCTTTTTCGTCTATTGGAGTATTTAAAATATAGGCAGAACGCTTTAAAATCTTAGTGAGTAAAGCCGCATCATAATATTCTAATCGGGCATTTATTCCAAATCTGGCTCTTAATGGGGAAGTTAACAAACCAGAACGTGTGGTAGCACCTACTAAGGTAAATGGATTTAAACCAATTTGAACACTGCGGGCATTTGGGCCCGAATCTAACATGATATCAATTTTGTAATCTTCCATTGCAGAATAAAGGTATTCTTCAACAATGGGGTTGAGCCTATGAATTTCATCAATAAAAAGCACGTCATTAGGTTCCAAAGAAGTTAATAATCCAGCTAAATCGCTTGGTTTGTCTAATACGGGTCCTGATGTAATTTTTAAACTAGCTCCAAGTTCATTAGCAACAATATAGGAAAGGGTGGTTTTTCCTAAACCTGGAGGTCCGTGTAATAGCACATGATCTAAGGCTTCTTTTCGCTGTTTGGCAGCTTGTACAAATATTTTTAGGTTTTGAAGAATTTTTTCTTGTCCCGAAAAATCGTCAAAGGAAATAGGTCGTAATGCCCTTTCGATATCTTTTTCAATTGGGCTCATTCCATCGTCATCTCCTGTCAAGAAATCTTCGCGCATATCTTTAGGTTATTTTCAGAAAAAAGGATTTGTATCTGTAAAATATAAAACAGAATTAAATAATTTATTCAAAAATACAAATTGTATTATTTAAATTGATGTAAATCGGTATTTAAATGTTAGATTTTGACATTTGTAGTTTTTTAAAGGAATAAGTTTTTCTAGAATGAAAGGGGGACATTAAAATTTAATGGTCAAAAAAAATGAGATATAGACTTAATCTACATCTCATTAAAAATAGCTTTAAAAATATTAATTTACAGCTATTTGTCCTCTTATTTCACCACCGGGTGCTATTTTGCTATGAATATTTACATAATAAAGTCCAGCCAGTAAATCTGTTTCTTGTTCAGGGGTAAGTGCAATTGTTGAATAATTGAATGGACTAGCAAATGCAGTTCCCAACTCAAAAACAACTGGGCCAGCTGTTCCAGCGGCGCCTTTATGGATATGCCATGCAGTAGGAGTGATGCCTGCATACGTAATGCTTAAAGTAAGAATTTTTGTTCCTTTATTATATTTTCCAGTTACGGCTCCAGTTGCCTTTGTATTGGCAGCTTCTAATTGTCCTCTTATTTCTCCTCCAGGATTTTTAGCACTGTGAAGGTTTAAATAATTTAATCCTGTAGTCAGATCGGTTTCTTGTGCGGCAGTGAATGCAGGAGATGTGTAAACAAACGGAGTCGAAAATGTTGTGCCGAAATTAAAAACAACTCCACCATTTACTCCAACTGCAGCTTTGTGAATATGCCAAGCGGTTGGGGTGATTCCTGCGTAATTAACGGTTAAATTTAAAATTTTTGTCGTTTTGTTAAAAGTGCCTGCTGCATCACCAGTGGCAGTGGTGGTTACGGCTGGAACTTCGTTGGTACCCCATAATGTAGTAGTTACATAAAGAATATTGTTGTCACCTTCTAGTTTGCTACTTACAATTTGGTCAGGTATTACCTCCTCTTTGGCGCAAGAAGCGATAATAAATAATGAAATAAAAACTAGTGAAGAGGATATTAATTTATTCATAATTTAAGAATAGTTTATGTAATTAAAAAAGTATAATGATATACGTTTAGTTTTAAAAATGGTTGCAAAAAAGTTTTTGACATGGTAAAAGTAGGAATTTGTCTGCTAATAAAACAATTATATTATTTAGACAGACCGCAATCAAATAAGTTCGTTGAATACCATATTGAATACCTAGTGTTCTTTTAAATAAGATTAATCAATGGTTGCCAAACCATTTTAGAGAGATTATTTTTAAAATTTTTGCTTTTTTATGCATCTCTATCCTTTTCTAAATCATTTTCAACTTTTTTTTATCTTATACCACCAATTTTTGGATTAAATCAAATTGGCAAACCACCTTAAAACCAAAGTCTTTAAATACATATCTTTAAATATTTCATCAAAAATTTTGGGCATCATACAAATATTTAAAATGGGGCATTTTTGAAAAAAATATGGAATCAAAAAAATAGGTTAATGCAATAATAAATGTAAATATTCAAATGTATATTTGTGGTAAAATCATTATGCAAGCATACTATTATGGAAACTTACGCAAGAATTTTATTAATCGCAATGCCTATGTTTTTAGGTTTAGTTTTACTGGAAAAGCTATATGGCTATATAAGATTTAAAGATACTTTTAAGCCACTAGATACTATTTCGAGCCTAAGTTCAGGATATACCAATTCTTTAAAAGATGTATTGGGCTTAAGCTTTACCGTGATTTCTTATACCTGGTTAGTGGGCAAATTGGCCATTTTTCAAATAGAGGAAACACTTCTGGTTTATTTTATTGCTTTCATGGCTTTAGACTTTGCAGGATATTGGGTACATAGGTTATCACATGAAATAAATTTTTTCTGGAATAAACATGCCATACATCATAGTTCTGAAGAATTTAATTTAGGATGTGCTTTGCGTCAAAGCATTTCAAGTTTTGTAAATATTTTTACAGTTTTTCTCATTCCTGCGGCTATTTTTGGGGTTCCGGCTATTGTAATTGCAGTTATTGCCCCTATTCATTTGTTTGCCCAGTTTTGGTATCATACTGTATATATTAAAAAAATGGGATTTCTTGAAAAAATAATAGTTACACCATCCCATCACCGTGTCCATCATGCTATAAATCCTGAATATTTGGATAAAAATCATGGACAAATTTTTATTTTTTGGGATAAACTTTTTGGTACATTTCAAGAAGAGTTGGCTTCCGTTCCACCAGTTTATGGTATTACAAGACCTGCAAGCACATGGAACCCAATTAAAATAAATTTTCAACATGTAGGTTTACTAATTCAAGATGCTTGGCGTGCAACCAATTGGAAAGATAAATTTGCAATTTGGTTTAAACCCACAGGGTGGCGGCCGGAAGGTTTTGAGGAAAAATATCCTGTTGCTAAAATAACTAACCCTTATAATTTTAAAAAATATGAAACAGTATTAGGTAAAAATGCAATGATATGGGTATGGTTTCAATTTATTTTTACATTAGTGTTTTTAATTATGTTGTATGCCAACATCGGTAAGCTTAATTTCCCTCAGATGTTAAGTTTTGGAGCTTTTATTATTTTAAATATCTATGCCTATTCTGAGTTTATGGACAACAACTCAAACGCTATTATATTTGAATTGGTAAAAAATATTTTGGGATTAAGTGTAATTTTATTTTCTGATTTTTGGGAACCAATGTATGCTCAACCCATTTTCTTAAAGTCTTTCTTAATTATATACTTTATTGGAGCAAGTTGTATAACACTTTATTTTAATAAGCCCCAAATAACTCTGGATAAAAGAAATACATTTCAAAATACGTAAAGTATAAATTCGCTTTGAGATAAAAAAATTAACCTAAACTATAAATTAAAGGGGCCAAATTGAATTATTTGAGCCCCTTTTTTAATGTGTTTTTTAAAGTTTTTTAAACTAGAATTCTAAATATTTTAATTGAAAATGCTTAAAAAATATTTCAAATTCATTTTTTAACATACATGCTATACTTCTAAAAAATCTAAATCTTTATCATGTGTTTCTGCTATTGTAAACGTAGAATAGAAACCTATCACATAAATAAGTATTCCTACAAATGCTGCAGCCCAAACTACACTATAACTTTCTTTAAAAAAACCAAACAAGGTTATCATACCAGCAACCGAACCTCTAACCATGTTGGGTACAGTTGTGGCGGCAGTAGCCCTCAAATTAGTTCCGAATTGCTCTGCCCCAACAGTTACAAACATGGCCCAATAGCCCGTCCAAAAGCCTAACCAAACACAAGTAGCATATAAAGTGAATGCACTTTGCATTCCCCCAAATAAATAAAAAATGACCCCTAGTAGCGACATCCCCATCATTAATGCTATCGCTTTTTTACGTGATTCTAACCAATGACTCAAAAAGCCACTAATAAAATCTCCTGCTGAAATACCCGCGTAAGCCCACATAATGGCAAGACCAGGATCCACTTTTTCCGTAAAACCGAAGGCTTCTCCAAACTGATTGCTTAAATAAATTAGAATACCGATACAGAACCAAGTTGGCAAGCCTATACCAATACATCTTAAATATTTAGTAAATCTTTTCCAATCTGTGAAAAAAGCAAAGAAATTTCCTTTTTGAATTTTTGAATTTTGGGTAATATTTTTAAACATGCCTGATTCTAAGACTCCAACTCGTAATAAGAGTAGCATAAAGCCCATTCCTCCTCCTATAAAATAGGCGATCGTCCAATCTCCTGAAAGTCTTACGGTAAATGTTGCCACTACTGCACCCAAAAGCCCAACCCCAGCTACTAAAGAAGTGCCTTTTGCTCTTAAATGTTTTGGCAAAACTTCGGATACTAATGTAATACCAGCACCTAATTCTCCAGCTAAACCTATTCCAGCAAGGAATCTAAGCCATTTATACGCCTCTACTTTATCTACAAAATTAATTTGTGGAATTAGTCCACATAAAATATTAGCTAAAGAATAGGTTATTATTGATCCAAATAAAACGGAAAGCCTTCCTTTTTTGTCTCCTAAAGTTCCCCACAAAATACCACCAATCAATAATCCAATCATCTGAATATTAATAATTTCAGAGCCAATTGTGTCAACTTCCAATTTGTTAAGACCTAGACTTTGTAAACTTGGAATTCTAACAATTCCAAAAAGTTGTAAATCATATATATCTACAAAATAGCCGAGTGCCGCCACTATAACTGGCATGCTAAACAAATGTTGAAGGTCTGTTTTTTTGTTTTTCATTTTTAGGGGTTTATTTTTTAATGCTTTAATTTTTTAATCCGAAAGCTAAATCTCCGGCATCACCTAGACCAGGAACAATGTAAGATTTAGCATTTAATTCTTCATCTATATCTCCAATCCAAAGTTTACATTCCGACATCCTTGCTTGAATAAATCGTACCCCTCGTTCGCTTCCTATTACGGATACTATATGTGTCTTTGATGGAATTCCAAAACGTAACATGGCATGATAGGCTTTTTCAATAGATTTTCCACTTGCTAGCATGGGGTCACAAATAATTAATGTTTTTCCTTGAATATCTGGACTGGCTATGTAGTTCATTTCGATTTCAAAGTTTTCTTTTTTGTCATGCACACCACGATATGCACCAATAAATCCATTCTCGGCTTTGTCGAAATAATTAAGCATTCCCTGGTGAAGTGGTAAACCGGCTCTTAAAATAGTAACCAATACGGGAGATTCAGTAGGTACAGGAATTTTTTTTGATCCTAAAGGAGTGGTAAATGTTTTGTTCTTATAATTCAAAGTTTTTGAAATTTCATAGGCAAATATTTCTCCTAGGCGCTCCATGTTTTTACGAAATCGCATGGTATCTTTTTGAATTTTTTCATCTCTAAGTTCAGCTAAAAATTGATTAGCTATTGAGTTGGAATGGGCTAAGACAATCATTATTTTGTTTTTTCTCAAATTTATAAAAAAGGAAGATATTTTTTACTAAAATTGAATTTAATTCTATAGTCCGATTTTTTTGACCAAAAAAAAGCCTTCTTGTTTTTTACAAGAAGGCTTTTCTAAAAAAGCTAAAAACTACACTTTTATTTCTACGTCAACTCCCGCAGGTAATTCCAATTTCATTAGGGCATCCACTGTTTTTGGACTTGCAGAGAAGATATCTATCAATCTCTTATACGTACATAACTGGAATTGCTCTCTAGATTTTTTGGATACGTGAGGAGAACGTAAAACTGTGAATTTCTCTATTCGTGTAGGTAATGGAATTGGTCCGCTTACCGTTGCACCAGTAGATTTTACCGCTTTAACAATCTTTTCTGCTGAGTTGTCAACCAAACTATGGTCAAACGACTTCAATTTAATTCTGATTTTTTGTGACATTTGGTTCTGCTTTTTTTGGTGAAAAATAAGACCAGCGAAAGAACCATTTACTCCGTTGGCCCAAAAAAGGAATGCAAAAATAAAGATAAATATTTAAATCTCAAAATCAAATACTTAAAAAACCTTTTTTGAAGAAAGGGTGGAATATTAATTTAAAGTTTCTTTAATTAAAATTTAAAGGATTTTTAAGTTCGATATTTTAGTAATCACAATAGTTTTAAAAAAGTTTTATATTTGAGGTCAAAAATAAAGAAATGCTCACTTTCCCAAA
>DAIQBE010000071.1:0-9868 GCA_036781325.1 Leadbetterella sp.
ATTACATTAAAATTATTTTGAAATTTGTTGCTTTTGAATTACAGAGAGTTTCTTCTAGTGGCAGGAACCTCAAGCTTAATTGAAAAAACAGAAGAAGGAGGTTATTAAAGGTCATTTGCCTTACTTCCAATTATTTTTGTACCGCTCATTTCTTCATATTTTTCCTTTGAAAGTGTAAACCCATCAAATTCGGCAAAACGCGTATATTTTCCTATAAATCTCAGGTTTACGCTGTCTATAGATCCGCTTCTGTTTTTTGCAATTATCACTTCCGCCATTCCTTGGGTACTTTCTCCGGATTCATTTTCGGTTATTTGATAGTATTCAGGTCTATACAAAAACATAACTACGTCTGCATCTTGTTCAATAGACCCAGATTCCCGTAAATCCGAAAGCTGAGGGCGTTTGTCGCCACCACGAGTTTCTACCGATCTACTCAATTGTGATAGTGCAATAACTGGGATATTCAATTCTTTGGCAATAGTTTTTAATGAACGCGAAATGGCAGCTATTTCCTGCTCACGGTTCATTCCACCTTTTCCATTGCCTGCCGTCATAAGTTGTAAATAATCAACAATTAAAAGCTTTATATTATGAAAGGCTTTTAACCTCCTAGCTTTTGTTCTTAACTCCAAAACCGAAAGAGCAGGAGTGTCGTCAATATAAATTGGTGCAGTTGCTAAATTATTAAGTCTTGAGTGTAATGCATGCCAATCGTCCGTATTAAGTTCGCCTTTCCTGAGTTTTTGTGAATCAATTTCAGCTTCAGCAGAAATTAACCGTAACATTACTTGCTGTGAAGACATTTCTAAAGAAAACAAAGCTACTGGCATTTTAAAATCAATGGCAGCATTTCTAAGAGAAGAAACTACAAAAGCAGTTTTTCCCATTCCAGGTCTTGCTGCAATTATGATTAGTTCCGTGTTATGCCAGCCGCCAGTGAGGCGATCAAGAGTAGGAAAACCGGAAGGAACGCTTGTGTAGCCGGCATCTTGTTCTGATTTATTTCTTATTTCTTGAATGGTTTTTTGTACTACCAAACTTAAGTCAGGGATATTTTTATTTAAATTACCTTCTTGAATATCTCTTAAATTTTGTTCGGTGCTATCCATTAAATTGAATACATCAGTGGTATCTTCGTACGCCTTAGCTACCACTTCTCCCATTATTTTAATTATGTTTCTTCTTATGGCATATTGAACAATAATTCTTGCATCTTTTTCTATGTGTGGAGATATTGTTTTTGAAGTTATTCTAGCTATATAAGTTGCCCCTCCGACAAACTCCAATTCCCCGTTTTGCCGTAATTGATTGGTGACAGTAAGTAAATCTACAGGTTCGGATTTGCCAAAAAGTAAAAGTATAGCCTGGTAAATTGACTCATGCTTGTCTGATATAAAGCTATCTGGCTTTAAAATATCGATTACAGAAGTTAGCGAGTCTTTTTCTTTTATGATTCCTCCTAAAACTGCGGCTTCAAGTTCAATAATATGGGAAGCTTGTTGAAAATCATAGATTTGATCATTATTCCTTTTTGGTTTATCAGGGCCACGTCTTCTTTGTTGTTTCATTTAATTTAAAGGTTTAGATTTTTATTGAATCGCATCCTTTTTTTCTAAAATTAGATCCGCTTTTTCTTTTTTTACTGGACCAAAAGTATTTACACCGATTGGAAAAGCTTTATTCTTCTTATTGGAAAGAAAAGAATTAAAATTTCTTGAAATAATCAGATTTCCTCCAGAAACAACCACATTGCCAGTAGATGTAAAAGTATAAAAATTTGTGGGAACGCTTCTAGAAAATAATTTAAGTCGATATTCTCCATCTTGAGAAAGCAAATATTCTAATTCGCCACCAACCGATAATTGGCCTGGATTTCCAACATTAATATTATTTTCAATAGCATTAATAAAAGAGCTTTTACCACTAAGCTTCACTCTGTTATTTAAAAACCTATAGCTGAAGTTGAGCTGCATGTTGTTAAGAATGTTTTCTCTAAAGTCACCAAACTGCACCCCAAGTTCTAAGTTAGGGTTGAGTTTATTGGCCAAATTGCCTATTTGATTTGATAGTAAGTTACTAACATTATCAATCAAAAATTGCTGAGTTAGGGCGTCAGTAAAATTGTCTGGGAAAACTTCATTAAATACTAATATGCTTGAAACGTTTCTACTTAAAAGCTGTTCATCGTTTCTAAGTTTTTGTTCAAATCCTAAAAGAAAAGGCTGAGAAGCTAGTGGTATTTGTTTTAAATCAAAATTAACATTATATAGAATGGTTGGAGTCATTAATCTATCTTTTAAGGACACCATTACATTGACTGGATATCTGGCACTAGCATCCGCTGCTAATTGAGTTAGTTTAAAAATTGGAATATTAGTAATGTAAGAAGCTTTCATATCTAAAGTAGCTTCATATGGATCACCAGACCAATTTATTCTACTTCCATCTACAATATTAAATTTTCGAAGAGAAGCTAAATTTTGAAAGCTAAAATTGTATTTTCCACTACTTACCACATAGGGGCCATTTATGGTAAAGTCTCCCCTAGTATCATAAAAAATGCTGATTTTCCCATTTCCAAAAACATCCAAAACATCATTATTAAGCCGATCAAAAATAATTTCACACTCAGCATCTGGGGTGAATGTGAGATTAAACGCCAATTTTACTCCACTAGTTTTTATTTTTTTTGTCTTATCTGACAATACCATTTTGCTAGAATCTATTCTTATTTCTTTACCTATAAATGGTATTCCTTCTTGTTTTATGTCTATGCTTTTTTCACCATCCAATGGTATTGTTATTTTAGTGCCTTTTTTACTAGTTAAATTTCCCGTTATATTTAAATTACTTAAGTCACCAGTCAAATGCAAATCACCGTTAACAAATGCTTGTCCATAGAAACTTTGATTGTCAGAATTTTTTGTATTCATTATTTTGAATCCTTCTTTTCCTCTCATATAAGCATGAATTCCCACCATAAATTTGCCTGAACCACCGTTAAATATACCGCCTTGAATCTCTGCTATATTTCCGCCATTTGGGGCATCTCTTACGGTAATTCCTTTGGAAGATGCAACAAATCCTTCTTCATTTAAAACAATCTTATCATCAAAATACAAATTGGTTCCAGAAGAGACTATTTTCATAGTTCCTCTTTTTAATTCCAATTCCCCTTTAAAAATAGGGTCTAATGGAGTCCCACTAATGTTCACTTCACCCTCGGCAAGTCCAGATAAATTGGAAAAAGTACCTGCTAACATGCCTTCAAACATCTGTAAGTTTAGGTTTCTTACTTTTGCTTTTAAAGAAAGAGGGTTGGCTTTGTTTTCAGGGTCATAGAATCCGTTTACTCTAAAAATTTCTTGGTTTATTCTATAAACATTGCCATTAATATTTAGCTTATTGGTTTCATTATTCCATATTGCCTCCGAAGCTATGGTACCAATTAAGCTATTTTTGTAAACCAGTTCATCAATATATAAATTACTAGTAAAAAAAGGATTTTTAAAATAATCTCTTAATCTTAATTCACCATTTGCAATTCCTTTGACTTCAACATTGGTAAAAGGCTTTAAAGTGAGTAAGTCAAAGTCTTGAACAGTTAACAAAGATTCTTGCTCTGAATCATTAGATACTACGCCATTTAAGCTTACATTTTGATTGTTGTTTGAAAGTTTTAGGTTTGAGAAACGAAGTTCATCATTGATTACGCTAATTAGATTATCATCAGAGAAAAACCATTTTTTATCAATTAAATTTAAAACACTGTTTTTTGAATTAAATTTAATCTCATATCCATCCACAAGGAAATTCATTTTTCCAAATACCGCTCCATAGCTGTTTGTGCTTTTTTGCAAAATGCTCGCATCGAAATCTATCGTATTATATTGACCCCAATAGGCATTTATCTGAAGTTTTTGAGTTTGTAACTCGTTGGCTATCTTTTGATTTCCAGATTGTATAATTAGAGAGGTTAAAACTTCCTGTGCAAATGCAGTTTTAGAAGAATTGAAATCAAATGTACTGTTGTAAAATTCATTGCCATTATAAGTCACAGTATCTAACTCCCCTTCCATCGATAGTTGGGTAGTAGTTTTGGCAGCAAATTCACCTCCAATATTTGATCCAGGAGAGATATACAACTTAGGTTCAAAAAATGCAAAAAATGGAATGGAGTTTTTAAAATATACTTTGTATTTTGCTTCGTAGGGGCTAATATATTTTTTAAGTTTTTTTGTGCTATAATAGCTAGCCCGTTCTTGGGAATTTTCTTTAAAATATAACGTATATTCTTTTGCTAAGGTATTTACGTCATTAATAAGTTGGCTGGGAACAAATGACCCATTTATATACACATTTAAGAATTCAGAAATGACAGAAAATCTTCTTTGTTTTTGAAATATACTTGAATTGAAAAATAAAGAATCAATGGCCAAAATTTGTGTGCTGTCTTTAATTATTGTATTTAAAAATTGAGCCCTACCAATCCAGTCGTCTAATTTATTGCCAATAAAATCAAAATTAATTTCAGATTTAATATTCATTTTTTGTTTTGTGAGCCCTAATTTCTGTAAATCAGCCTCTAAAAGATTCCCTTTTAATTTGAAGCTATTTAATTCTTTGTTGAAATCTACTTTTCCTGTTACTTCGGCTTCTAAGTTGGGGTCTTTTATTTTTAGGAATCCATCAAAAATTGATTGCCCTAATTTACCATCAACCACTATATTTTTATAATCATAGCCTTTAAAACCAATGTTTGAAATTTTCCCATCAAGTTCCAATGTGGCATCTGAAATTTTTAAGCCATTTCCTTTTATTTTTCCTTCGAATGAAATTTTTTGAAGAGATTTGGACTCATTTACTAATTTTCCTAAATCCAAATTACTAATAACAAGGTCGCCTAAATAGGTAGAATTTACTGATTCAGGTGCGATTTTTACATTAATTAACCCTTTGAGCTTCCCCAGTCCTTTAGCATTTAAGTCGGTTTTTGCTATAAAATCTATATAAATACCATCAAAAGTTCCAGAAAAATCCAACTTTTCGATTTTAGAAATATAATTTTGATAGTGAATATTTTGACTATATTGTTTTACATCCTTTTCTTCTAAAACAGAAGGTAAAAGGGTAAGGGTAGTTTTTGTTTTTTTTAGATTTGGAAACCCTTTAAAATTTACTGTTCCATTTAAATTACTTCCTGAGCCAAACCTAAGGTCAAAGTTTTTAAAATTAAGGTCCACATATTTGCCTTCCATTTTTGCTGTAAGGTTATACGTTTCTTTAAAAGAATACATATTATTCGAGAATCGACCTAGGTCTTGGGCATCGAGAATACTATTTTTGAGATTGGCTTTCATAACAACTTTATTAAAAAAGTCATTAAATGCGGACGGCCTTTCATAATAAAAATGCAATGAATTGCCTATATAAGAGTTGTTAATATAGGCTCCTAAATTATCTAGAAGCATAGCAGTATTGCAGTATAAAAAGTCAGTTTTAATATTTTTAATTGCTAGTTTACTCCTATTATCAATGCCATTTACAGTGGTTGCTTTAAAAGAAACTGTGTCACCTAATATAAAAACGTTTTCTAAATTGGCATTTATCTTATCAAATCTGAAATTATAATAATCAAATTGATCTTCGGGCATTCTTTTCTTTCTACCGTCTATTAAAGTCACAAACCCATTTTTTATATAAGCATTATCTATCGTAAATGCTTTATTTCGGTTAGGAATTGTCTTTTTTGTTGAATCGTAATTAATTTTATTTATTGCAGAAATCCAATCGTCAATATTCAATCTTCCATTTTTTTCTTTTGTGAGTTTCACTTCTGGGTTTTTTAAAAGTACATAATCAAGATTGTTGTCAAATCGAATTATTTTTTTTGGGTCAAAAGTGAAATTTGTTTTACAGTTTACATATAACTCTCGAATGTAAATCATGTCTCGACCTTTTAAATCCTTGATATTAATATCTTCAAATGTAATTTCATCCAACCATGAAATTCGGGCTTGGCCTACTGTTATGTTGCCGCCAAGTTTTTCACTGAGCCAATCAGTTGCTTTTTGAGTAATGGTGGTTTGGATTTCAGGCAGTTGTAAAGAATAATACACGGCCACTGCAAAACATAATAGTATGATTAACAGGGTACTTAAAGTTTTAAGCAATATATTGATTATTCTATTCAAATCTGTTGCTATTTTTGCAAGGTTTTTGTTTTTTTTGTGAAATATATAAATTACATATTTACGTTTTTCAATCTTATATTTTAAAACCTTAGCTCAATATTTTTGGCTTAAAATAAGAGATTTATAAAAACAAAAAGTATGCAAAAATTCGTAAAAATATTGAAATATACTAATTAAATGGCCAATAAATCCGAAAACATAATCATTTTGGCTATTGAATCTTCATGCGATGAAACGTCTGCATCTGTTATACAAAACGGAAAAATATTGTCAAATAGTGTGGCCACTCAGCTTATTCATGAGCAGCACGGCGGTGTTGTTCCTGAATTGGCTTCGAGAGTTCATCAACAAAATATCGTAAAAGTCGTGCAGGATGCTCTGAAAGTAGCCAATATAGATAAATATGAACTTTCTGCAATAGGATTTACGAGAGGCCCAGGGCTTTTAGGCTCTTTGTTAGTTGGTACTTCCTTTGCCAAAGCTATGGCTTTAGCTTTGCATATTCCTTTAATTGAAGTTAACCATATGCAAGCACATGTTCTCGCTCATTTTATTGTTCAACCTTCTCCAAAATTCCCTTTTTTGTGCTTAACCGTCAGTGGCGGTCATACGCAAATCGTTTTGGTGAAAGCACCATTAGAAATGGAAGTAATTGGAGAAACTGCAGATGATGCGGTAGGAGAAGCATTCGATAAAGCGGCAAAAATGCTGGGTTTGGGTTACCCCGGTGGACCTAAAATAGACATACATGCGCAAAATGGAAATCCAAAAGCATTTGTTTTTCCTATTTCTGAAATGGCATCCTATTCGTTTTCATTTAGTGGAGTTAAAACTGCACTTCTATATTTTATTCAAAAGCATTCTCCTGAATATATTCAAGAAAATCTAGATGATATTTGTGCTTCTTATCAATATACTCTAATAAAAACTTTATTACAAAAAATCAAAAAAGCTTCTTTAGATCATAGAATAACCCAAATAGCAATCGCTGGAGGAGTGTCAGCAAACAAGGGTCTAAGGACTGCTATAAGCGAAATGGCTGAAAAGGAAAAATGGGAAGTATATATTCCTGATTTTCAGTATTGTACAGACAATGCAGCCATGATAGCGATGGCAGCTCATTTTAAATTTTTAGCAGGACAATTTTCAGACCAGACAGTAAGTCCAATGCCCCGTTTTGCAATTTAAATAGATTCTTACCTTATTTTTTAATAGATTCAACAATAAAACAACATGTTTTGCATTTAAAATATTATTTTTGGGCTTAAAAATCTTAAACCAACACTATGAAACTACCTTTTGTAGGAAATTTAGCAACAGGAAAATTTAAAGGAATAATAAAGTTCTCCTATTATTTATTTTTTTGGGGTTTTACTGGTTTTTTAGTTTTTATCATTGCTTTAAATCTTAATCTGTTTTGGTTGTTTGGTAAAATGCCAAGTGTGGATGATTTGGATAATCCAAAAAGTGAAATAGCTTCTGAAATCATATCTACCGATGGAAAAGTTTTAGGTAAATTTTTCTTCGAAAACCGAAGTCCAGTAACCTATGAAGAAATTTCACCCAATTTTATTGATGCTTTAATTGCAACCGAGGATTTACGTTTTACTAAACATTCTGGAATAGATGCTAGAAGTACCCTGCGTGTAATTGGAGGTGTTTTAACTTTAAACCCAAAGGGTGGGGGGAGTACCATTACTCAACAATTGTCAAAAAACTTATTTAAACTTAGGCGAGATGAAGGTTTTGAAGGGATATTATATCATGTTCCCTTATTAAGAACTCTAATTATTAAAGGAAAAGAGTGGACTACATCCATTAAATTAGAAAGGAGATATACGAAACGAGAGATTTTAGTGATGTATTTAAACACCATTGAATTTAGTAGTGGGGCATATGGAATTAAGTCTGCTGCAAAAATCTATTTTAAGAAATCTCCAGATAATTTGAATGATGAGGAAGCTGCATTATTAGTGGGAATGATTCAAAACCCTTCTAGATTCAATCCCAATGTTTTTCCAAAAAACGCTAAAGAAAGACGGAATGTTGTTTTAAATCAGATGGTTAAGTTTAACAAAATTTCACCAGAAAAAGGAGAATTTCTAAAGGCTAAAGAAATTGTATTGAACTACTCTCCAGAAAGTCATAATAGTGGTATGGCTGCCTATTTTAGAGAGCATTTAAAAGGATTAGTAAAAGAGGAAATTAAAAAAATAGGATTTGAAGAATCAGATTTATACACCAAAGGGTTTAAGATTTATGTCACAATCGATTCTCGAATGCAATCCTATGCAGAAGATGCGGTTATCACACATATGAAAGATCAGCAGAGTAAATTCAATTTGCACTGGAAAGGAAGAAATCCGTGGGTGCAGCGTAAAAGTGAATTTTCTAATGAGTATGTAGAAATACCAAATTTTATTGAAAATGCTGCCAAACGAACTGAGTATTATCAAGCCTTAAAAAGGGAATTGGGTGATAATAATGATGAGATAATGGCAAAAATGAAAGAGAAGGTTCCTATGAGAGTTTTCACTTGGCAAGGAGATAGAGACACATTAATGTCACATTTAGACTCTTTGAAACATTATAAAAGATTTTTAAACATAGGGATGATGGCACTTGATCCTCGCAATGGGAATATTAAAGCCTGGGTTGGAGGAATAAATTTTAAACATTTTAAATTTGACAACGTTTTTCAAAGTCGCAGGCAGCCGGGGTCTACTTTTAAGCCATTTGTATATGCTACCGCTATTGATAATGGATTTTCAACATGTGAAACCGTAATTGATGAACCAATTTCTTTCGGCCCAGAAGATGGAGTGTATGGAAGTATTTATACCCCAAAAAATTCCGATGGGATATATACTTATGCTCCACTTACCTTAAGACAAGCGTTAGGAAAATCTGTTAATTCTGTTTCTGCCAGACTAATTAAAGAATTTAAACCTTCAAAAGTCATTGAATTTGCCCATATGATGGGAATAAAAGGTAAACTTGACAATAGCCCATCCCTTTGTTTAGGTGTGAGCGATGTTACACTTTATGATATGCTGTCTGCTTATGCCGTTTTTGCAAATCAAGGTAAATATACTGAACCCATGTGTTTAATTCGAATAGAAGATAAAAACGGAGAAGTTTTGAAGGAATATTTGCCTGATCAGAAAGAGGTTTTGAGTAGAGAAACTGCATATAAAATGATTCATCTGATGAGAGGTGCTACTTCAGCTGGTGGCACTGCAATGGGGTTAAGTAGATATGGAGTTTTGGATGGCAACGAAGTTGCGGCAAAAACAGGTACCACCTCCAATTTTTCTGATGGTTGGTTTATGGGAATGACCCAAGATTTAATAGCCGGCGTTTGGGTAGGAGGAGAAGATAGGGCAGTCCATTTTAGAAATATTGAATTAGGCCAAGGAGCCAGGGTAGCTATGCCTGCTTGGGGTATGTTTATGCAAAAAGTTTATGCGGATTCTAAAATTGAATATAAGAAAACTAAATTTTTTATCCCTCCGGGAATTCGAATAAATGGAGATTGTATTTTAAGCCCAAATGAAGGGTTTCCTACTCAAAATCCTTCGAATGGAATTTCTCAACCAGCTCTAAAACCAGCTGATGATGATGAATTATTGTAAATTTTATTCAAAATTTAAAATAAGATTTACATTACC
>DAIQBE010000072.1:0-9858 GCA_036781325.1 Leadbetterella sp.
TTTCAAGCCGTTTGGTAATAGGGGTGCAATCATTAAAATTGCTGAAATAAACTGGCTACTAACATCCCCTCGAATGCTTAGAGATTCACTCTTTTGATTTATAAAACCTTGTAATTTTAATGGAGGGTATCCTTCTTTGCCTAAATATTCAATATGGGCACCTAAAGTCCTTAACGCATCTACCAGTATTCCTATAGGTCTTTGGCACATTCGTGGTGTACCAGTCATTGTCTTTACTTGATTAGTTATAGCAAAAAATGCCGTTAAAAACCGCATTGTTGTCCCAGCATCTAATACATCCGCTATTTCATCAGTAGATTTTAGGAGCCTTATCATAGTTTGTGTGTCTCTAGCGGCCGATAAATTTTCTAAATCACCTTCGAATCCAGTTAAAGCATTCAGTATCAGTGCTCTATTACTCTCACTTTTTGAAGCTGCTAAATTTATGGTTTCTTTAAAAAATCCATCTTGTTTTTTTAATAAAATACTATCCATTACACAAAAATTACATTAAAAAAACAAATATAGCCTTTAGCACTTTTAATTGGTAATTTTTTAAAGCATAGGGATATAAAGAATGCTAAATTTTAATGAATATTCCTTTTTTATACATCCATCGAAGTACTAACCATTGAAAAAGTAAAATTAAACTTCCGCTTACTAAGCTCTGATAATTTTCACCAAAAACCGAAGCATAATTTTGTCCAATATTTGTTTGAAGATTTTCTTGAATAAAATCCACAACAGTATGTGCTAAAACGTAGGCTGCAATTGAATTTAATCCAATAATTTTAAAAAAAACTAGCCAATTTGCATAATCTAGAATTTCAACTAAATAATAAAAAATTGATAACAAAATAAAGCACCAACCTCCACTAAACAAAACCCATGTAGGGGTCCAAATTCTTTTAACATTTGGACAAATTCCAGTAATATTTAAAATAAATCCTATACTCAATAAGGAGAATCCAATGATAAGAAACTTCTTAAATAATTCAATTTTCAAATGATCACTTTTTAATAAATTTCCTGCAAAAACTCCTAAAATCATGGTAGCTAAAGTTGGGATAAAGCTTAAAGTCACATAGCCGCCACCATTAAACAAATAGGGCTTTACTCTTGGAAAAAGATTCATAAACCAGGTATCAAAAGCCCAAGCTAAATTTGTATTTTTATTCCAATGAGATGCAAAACCATTTAAATTATGTGGCCAATCCGCTGTGACGCCAGTTAATGACCAATCGAATGTATCATTAGGCAAAGGATAAAAACTGAATGCCAAAAAATAAGCTAAAATGATACTTATAAAAGTTACAATTTGGAAATTCCTGGATTTATACCCTAACAAAAATAAAAACGGATAGCCTAACCCAATCTGAGTTAAAGTATCTTCAAAAGTCCAATTGGTCATATCTCTACCCATTGATCTTAAAAAGACGCCTAAAAGAATTAAAATTAATGAACGTTTTAAAGCATGGATAAAATTAGGTAGAAATTTGCCACCTTTCGCTATTCTGGAAGCAATAGAAAATGGTAAAGCCACTCCAACTAAAAAGGAAAAGGACGGCTGAATAAGGTCATGTAAGGAGCAGCCCACCCATGGAACATGGGATTGGTGAAAAGACAAAACCTTCCAGAACGAAGAATTTGGTAAAGCTTTGGAAATATGGCTGAATTCCAAAACTTCAGCCATCATTAAAAACATAACAAAACCCCTATAAATATCTACTGCAGTGTTTCTTGAAACCCCCTTTTGCATAATTTTGGTTTAGAATTAGAATAAGAATTAAATCTCATAAATATAATAGAAAAAACCAAAATATAATTTGAGTTTCCAATAAACTATTCAATCATTTTAAATAGTTAATAGTACATTTGAATAATTAATTTAAAACCATGGAATTTTTATCAATTTTTGATATGCTCAAAATCGGAGTTGGCCCTTCCAGCTCTCATACACTAGGCCCATGGAGAGCCTCCCAAAAGTTTATCATAGAATTAAGCAACCTAAATATAATATCTGAGGTTTCTAGAATTAAAATAGAACTCTTTGGCTCCCTTTCATTAACAGGAAAAGGACATGCCACAGACATAGCAGTGGTTTTAGGATTATTAAATGAAGACCCAGAAACAATTAAAACTGATACCATAACCCTCTTAATAGAAAATATTAAGAACTCAGGGGTTTTGAATCTAAATAAAAATATTAATATTCCATTTGATTTTAAAAATGACCTAATATTTCAAAACACATTTCTTCCTTTTCATTCCAATGCCTTAAAATTTACTGCGACTCTAAAAAATAAAAAAGAACATACTGCCATCTTTTATTCTATAGGAGGTGGATTTGTGATAAAGGAGTTTGAAAATAAAAATTCAAATAAGAAACAAAGTAATGTACCGTTTCCAATTCAAAACGCAACTGAACTTTTGGGATATTGTAAAAACCAAAATAAGAAAATTTCAGAGATAGTTCTTCAGAACGAAATAGCCATTCGATCAGAACAAGAAGTAAATGCGTACATTAAATTAGTATGGAAAACAATGGCAACAAGTATTTATGAAGGTTGTCAAACAGAAGGAATTCTGCCTGGTGGTTTAAATGTAAAAAGAAGAGCACATGAAATATATGATAAGTTAGGAGGTCCAAAAAACAGTGCAAATTTAAATGAATGGCTTGCAGAACTCAGAAAAACTGAAGTGAAATTTAGGCAAATATTGAAATGGGTAAGTTGTTTTGGTTTAGCAGTAAATGAAGTTAACGCCTCAATGGGAAGAGTGGTAACGGCACCAACGAATGGAAGTGCTGGGGTAATTCCTTCGGTAATGTTGTACTATATTATGATAGAAAATCATGAGGCAAATTTTAATCATGTGCGAGATTTCATGTTGGTTGCCAGTGAAATTGGGTGCATTTTCAAAAAAGGATCTACTATTTCTGCTGCTATGGGGGGCTGTCAAGCAGAAATTGGGGTATCGGCAGCTATGGCCGCTGCCGGGTTATGCGAAATAATGGGAGGAAGTGCTGAACAAGTATTAATAGCCGCTGAAATTGCAATGGAACATCATTTAGGCTTAACATGTGACCCAATTGGTGGCTTAGTTCAAATTCCCTGTATAGAAAGAAATGCAATAGGAGCTTTAAAGGCAATTCAAGCTGCAGAATTAGCATTAGAAACCGACCCAAAACATGCTAAAGTTCCATTAGACAAAGTGGTGAGCACTATGTGGCAAACTGCGCAAGACATGAACAACAAATATAAAGAAACTTCTACTGGAGGATTGGCAATTGCGGTAAATATGGCAGACTGCTAAATAGATTTAAAGATTTTAAGTCGTCTATTATCTGTAAACTTTCTTGAGTTAAAATACTTATCTCTGTTGTTTAATACTATCAATCCCATTTGAATAAGTGGAATTCCTATTAAAGCATTTGTATTTTGTAGCGGAGGAATTTTGAACTGAATCCAGTCATAAGCTAAAGGTAATAAAGTGCCAAAACTTGCCCAAGACAACCCCCATCGTATTCCTTTCCTAACATCCCTTTTATAATATTTTTCAATTTCGGAAGGTTTAAAGACCATTGTTTCTAAATGTCTCATAATTTCATCATATCTCAAAATAGTGAAAGTGGAATCAGAAATATCTTGTATTTCTTCTTGAAAAAAAAGACCATCTTTAGTTTTAAATCTAAAAACGTCTCCTTTGTAAATTCTTTCCCTTTTTCCAGTCTTTAAATGATCAATAACCAAAAAATTACTTTTATCTTTTAAAGCTTTATATTGATTTTCATTATTTTTCTCCAACAATTGTTCTACTGAGGACGCCTGCTTTTGATGAGGCTCCTGACCAAAAGTAAATCGTATGATTATAAATAAAAAAATAAAAAATCTCATACGTTTGGATTTATTAAATGGAAAAATCTTCAAATTTGAAGTTTAAATTATTGATATTTCATGGATTCGTGTCATTAATAGAAACGCCACCAGAAACAATTATTTTCATTACTTCGGCGCTGGAAATACTTAAAAGTTGAATGTTTTCTTTAGGAACTATAAACATCTCCCCTGAAAAAGCATAACTATGTGGACAATAGACCGATACCATTTCAGGTAAATGAAGTGAATTTAGATCTTCTTGCGTCAAAAATCCCATTTTTTTAATATTGGATTCTTTATTAATAGTTACGATAACCCCTTGTTTAAATTTCTTTTTGTCTCCAACAAAAGCAGAAATTAAATCTTTGAAAGCAGAATAAAATATTTTAATTAATGGCAGGTTCTTAATTCCATTTTCTAGCCAATTCTGAATAGTTTGAGGCAAAAGAACAGTAAATACAAAGCCTATAAATGCAGTTCCAAAAATGACAATAACAAAACCAAGTCCTGGAATAAAAAACTCTTGATTAGGCTGATCAAAACTGAATCTGATTCTAACCAAACTGTCCACAAAATCAAAGGCATTATACAAAATTAGTATTGTAAACCCTACAGGTGCCACAAATAGCAACCCTCGAATAAAAAAACCGAAAAATTTGTTTATGAATTTTCTTAAATATATTTCCATTATTACAAATTATTTATTTTTTTATCTTTGGGATATTTTACAGTATATTTCATGATAAGCTCCTTACTTTGACCTGGTTCTAAACTAAACTGCCATTTTACTTTTCCTGTTTCAGTTTCTAAATTACCTTCCTGTAATTCTTCAATATCTACTTCAATATTACTATCTTGCGAAACAGGTATTTGATCTTCTAAAACCACCGTAATTGCGGTATTCTTAGTATTTCGAACGGTAGTTCTAAAGCCAAAAGACTCTTTAATATTTGAACCAACTGCCTTTCTTGCTTTAAAATTTTCAATTTCCTCTCTTTTCCCAATTATCCTCGCATCTCTACCCAGGCTTATTTCTAATTCGTCTTTTACATTAGATTCATTGATATAGGTTTTGCCTAAAAATTTCTCTTCAAAATACACATTGGCTTCTCCTGAGATAAATTTATACTTCTCCCAATCCGAAATTTTTGCAGTTAAAAAACTTGCATTGTCCAGTTTTGGAGTTATAAGGTTCACAAATTTAGAGTCGATACTATAATTTTGAATTTCAACCATCTCAGGGTTTCCTCCAGTTGGAATAGTATAAAGACTGCCAATATCAAACTGAACAGAAAGAGCTGTTTCCACCATTTTTGTAATGTTTGATGAACTCTGCAATTCTGCCAAAGGAGCAGGACTCGCCAAAGCATCCATCATGCCTACAGATGCTTCAGATCTAGCACTTTTATATAAAATCTTAGGTTCGTAAAAACTTAAATATTGTGGAAAAAGTTGAGGTTTTTGACCAGATAATTGAGGATTGGAAGTTGACAAAGAAAGTTTTACATTTTTCCAATCAAGACCCGTGTTTTGATAAACTCCTGCTTTATAAGTTACAACAATTGGGCTTTTTATATCTTTAACCTTGATGTCATAATTTGGAGCCCAACCTGCATTAAATGCCATGTAGGTGACTGCAATTTGAACGCTAGTTGCTTTAGCTGCTGACACACTTAATTCTATCTGTCCCAATGGCATTCTTATACTCAAATTTTCATTTAGCTGCATTTCTAACTTCCCTTTTTTATCTTTTAGTGGCTCTATTTGCCTTAAAATCTGCAACCTTCGTGAACCCACCTCGGTAAGTTTGGCTCTAAAAAAATCAATCATTTCTTTTAATTCCTCAGGTAATACACCATCCTTTTCATTTTTTATGCTAGCATTAGCCATTATCATTTTTTCTTCGTTATTAGCTACAGATAAAAGCATGTCCAAATTTTCAATTTCTGTTCTTATTAATTTTATTGAATCCTGAATCAAATTAATTTTAGTATTCAAATGGTTTACTGAGTATTTAACTCCCAAAAGGGTAAAATCACCTTTTCCACTTATTTGAATACTATTTTGATCAATTGAATTAGCAATATCGTCAAGAAAAATCTTAGAATTTCCAGCTGGAATTGAAGTGGATGCATTCGCCAAAATCTGAGCTTGATTTAAAAAAACAGTGACATGCTCAATGCTTGGCACCACTCTTTTAACAATTTGGGCATTTGTTTGAAAAATTAATAAATAGCTTATAAAAAATATGGGGAGGTTTTTCATTACATGTGTTTTTTTTCAATAACGTTTAAATTTAAAAAAAAACTTCTATAAACAACAATCTTTTTTTTAAATATGAATATGAATGAACATAATTTGATAATTTCGCAATATTAAATAAGAACCATGTACGCCGCTGAAAAAGTAAGAAAATTTACAGAAAAAATATTTATAGCTTTAGGTTGTAGCAAGCAAGATGCTAAATTATCTGCTGATGTTTTAATAAATGCAGATTTATGTGGTGTGGATTCACATGGAGTAGCAAGACTTGCAGGCTATGTACGATTATATGATAACGGTAGACTTAACCCAAGACCTACTATTAAAATCATTCACGAGTCACCAAGTACTGCCGTTATAGATGGAGATAAAGGATTAGGTTTAGTTGTTGCCCCATTTGCTATGAAAATTGCAATTAAAAAAGCAAAAAAGGCGGGATCTGGTTGGATTTCTGTTCAAAATTCAAATCATTTTGGAATAGCCGGTTATCATGCTTCGCTGGCTTTGAAAGAAGATATGATTGGTTGGGCGATGACCAATTCTGCCCCCTTGGTAGTTCCAACTTTTTCAAAAGAAAAACTTTTAGGAACAAACCCAATAGCAGTAGCAGTCCCTGCCCAATCTCAACCTCCTTTTCTAGCTGATTTTGCTACTACGGCGGTTGCTTATGGAAAAATGGAAATTTTACAAAGAAAAGGAGAAAACGCTCCATTTGGCTGGGTACAAGATAAAAATGGTTTACCTACTTTAAATGCAAATGCCGTAAAAGAAGGTGGTGGGCTTTTACCACTAGGAGGTGATCGAGAACACGGAAGCCACAAAGGATATGGTTTAGGAGCTATAGTTGACATATTTTCAGGCGTTCTCTCAGGAGCAAATTTTGGACCTTGGGTACCGCCTTTTGCTACTGCTGGCTTTCATGGAGTAGCTGCCGAACAGGTAGGCAAAGGAACTGGGCATTTTCTTGGGGCAATGCGAATTGATGGATTTAGACCTAAAGAAGATTTTAAAAACGATATGGATAAATGGATTAAGCGATTTAGAAACGCGAAACATATAGAAGGTAATCAGGTGCAGATCCCAGGCGATCAAGAACGTAATTTCAAAGCACAACGGTTAATATCAGGACTTCCTTTGATTGACAAAGTAGTGGAGAATTTGGAAGAATTAGGTGAAAGATTTGGAGTCAAATTTTAAAAAATTTCTTTTTTTGCATTTAAAAATAAATGAATAACGTAAACATAGGCCTCGTTCAAATGTCTTGTTCAGAAAATGTCCAAGAAAACATTGAAAAAACTATTGCTAAAATAAAAGAAGCTGCAGCAAATGGAGCTCAAATTATTTGCCTACAAGAACTTTTTTCTTCCTTATATTTTTGCGATGTCGAAGATCATGACAATTTTAAATTGGGCGAAACAATTCCTGGACCTACTACTGAAATAATGCAAAAACTAGCCAAAGAATTAGAAGTGGTTTTGGTGGTTTCATTATTTGAAAAACGTGCTCAAGGTTTGTATCATAATACTGCTGCGATTATCGATGCCGATGGAGCTTATTTAGGAAAATACCGAAAAATGCACATTCCAGATGACCCTGGATATTATGAGAAATTTTATTTTACACCAGGAGACTTGGGATACCAAGTTTGGCAAACCAAATTTGGGAAAATTGGCGTATTGATTTGTTGGGATCAATGGTATCCTGAAGCCGCTAGAATTACTTCTTTGATGGGTGCTGATATCTTATTCTACCCTACTGCGATTGGATGGGATTTAGATGAAAAAAATCAGGCAATTAATCAAGAACAGTATGATGCTTGGCAAACAATCCAAAGATCTCATGCGATAGCAAATGGTTTATATGTAGTGTCTGTTAATAGAATAGGAATAGAAGCAAATCAGAAGTTTTGGGGAGGATCATTTATAGCTAACCCGCATGGAAGATTATTGTATTTAGCTTCTCATGATCAAGAAGAAACCCATGTGGAAACCTTAGATTTAGAAAAAACTGAATATTACCGAACTACTTGGCCGTTTTTACGCGACCGTAGAATTGATAGCTATGATGGAATTTTGAAAAGATTTATCGATTGATAAAATCAATTTTTAGTTTTATTGTTAGATTTATTTAAACCAAAAAAAGTATTTTTATAAATTATTATTAAATCTTAAAACCTTTTATGAAAAACATTCTCCTTTTCGCTTGCTTAATTTTAGTATCCTTCCCAAGTTTTAGTCAAAAAAAATCTAAAATTAGTACCCCTAAAATTGAACCTACTGCTATAAATACATTTAATGCCGATTTATATAAAGGCCTTAAATGGCGAAACATTGGACCTTTTAGAGGCGGAAGAAGTATTACAGCCACTGGAATAAAACAAAATCCTTTAGTATATTATTTCGGAGGAACAGGCGGTGGTATTTGGAAAACTGAAGATGCAGGAATTTCTTGGAAGAATATATCTGATGGTCAAATTAAAACAGGTTCTGTTGGAATAATTTCTGTTGCTGAATCTGACCCAAATGTAATATATGTAGGAATGGGAGAACATGCTGTGCGGGGAGTTATGACGTCCCATGGAGATGGAATATATAAAACGACCGATGCTGGTAAGACTTGGAAAAATATTGGCTTAGAAAAAACAAAACATATTGCAGCAGTTAGGATTCATCCTCAAAATCCAGACATCGTTTATGTTGCGGCACAAGGAGCTTTGCATGGCCCAAATGAAGATAGAGGAATTTATAAAACTTCAGACGGAGGAAAATCCTGGCAAAAAATATTTTATGTAGATGCTAATACTGGGTGTGCAGATTTAAGCATGGACATGACTAATCCTAGAATACTATTTGCTTCTATGTGGGAGCATCGTCGCTATCCATGGAAAGTGGAAAGTGGTGGGGTTGGATGTGCTATATATAAGTCAGATGACGCAGGCGAAACTTGGAAAAAATTGAGTGATGGGCTGCCCAAAGCAATTGGAAAATCTGCAGTTTCTGTTTCAAGAGCTAATCCAAACAGAGTTTTTGCTAATATTGAAGCTGAAGGAGACAAGGCTGGAGTATACAGAAGCGATGATGCTGGAAAAACCTGGATTCAAACCTCAAAGCAAAGAATTACAATTGCCAGAGCATGGTATTATATTGAAATATTTGCTGACCCAATTAACCAAGATTTAGTGTATGTTATGAATGCACCATTTCTAAAGTCTATTGATGGGGGCCGAACTTTTGCTCCCGTGCCTGTACCTCATGGCGACAATCATGATGTTTGGATAAACCCGCTCAACAATCTTAATATGATTAATGCCAATGATGGGGGGGCAAATATCACATTTAATGGAGGAAAAAGTTGGAGTACCCAGCAAAACCAACCCACAGCACAATTTTATAGAGTTATTACCGACAATAAGTTTCCATATAATGTGTATGGAGGTCAACAAGATAATACCTCATTAGGAGTAGCTTCACGAACTACTGGCCCTGGAATTGGGTGGCAGGATTGGTCTACGGGTCCTGGTTGTGAATCTGCCTATATCGCATTTGACAATCCTTCTGACCCCCAATTCATCTATGGTGGCTGTTATCAAGGAAATATAGAAGTATTAGACTTAAAAACTGGAATCTCAAAAGATGTAATGGCCTATCCTCATATTGGCTTGGGGGTAAAACCTAATACTCAAAAATATAGGTTTAATTGGAATGCTCCAATTGTTGCT
>DAIQBE010000073.1:0-9810 GCA_036781325.1 Leadbetterella sp.
ATAAAAATAGATTTCGGAAATTAAGATTCCCATGCTATTTTTGCAACAGTTTTGTTTGTGAACCCAAATTCAAAAAGCCAAAAATGAGAGAAATTCAATTTAGAGATGCTGTAAAAGAAGCCATGTCTGAAGAAATGCGTCGTGACGAAACCATATTTTTGATGGGAGAAGAAGTTGCCGAATATAATGGTGCTTATAAGGCCAGTCAAGGAATGTTGGATGAATTTGGACCAAAAAGAGTTATTGATACTCCGATTGCAGAATTAGGTTTTGCGGGGATTGGTGTTGGGGCCGCTATTAATGGTTGTAGGCCAATTATTGAATTTATGACCTTTAATTTTTCATTGGTAGCCATAGATCAGATTATTAATAGTGCAGCCAAAATTATGGCAATGTCTGCAGGACAATATTCATGTCCAATTGTTTTTAGAGGTCCAACTGGTAATGCAGGTCAATTGGGGGCGCAACATTCTCAAAACTTTGAAAACTGGTTTGCAAACACTCCTGGATTAAAAGTTGTAGTTCCATCTTCACCCTATGAATGTAAAGGACTTTTGAAGTCTTCCATTAGAGACAATGATCCAGTAATTTTTATGGAATCTGAAAATATGTACGGTGATAAGGGGATGGTACCAGATGGAGAGTTTATAATTCCTATTGGTCAAGCAAATGTCATTCAAGAAGGAACAGATGTAACCATAGTTTCATTTGGAAAAATGATATCAAGAGTTGTTTTACCCGCAATAGAAGAATTAAAAAAACTTGGAATAAGTGTTGAATTAATTGACTTAAGAACTGTAAGACCTATAGATTATAAAACAGTGGTAAATTCGGTAAAGAAAACCAATCGATGCGTTGTAGTTGAAGAAGCATGGCCTTTAGCTGCAATTTCATCTGAAATAACCTATCATTTACAAAGAAACGCATTTGATTATTTAGATGCTCCAGTAATAAGAGTTAATAATATGGATATTCCGTTACATTATGCCCCTACATTAATAGAAGTTACGCTTCCAAGTGTGGCCAGAACAATAAGTGCAGTAAAAGAAGTCTTATATAAAAAATAAAACTATATATTATTTAAATAAAAAAAGGAGCAATTGCTCCTTTTTTTATGAATTTTCAATTTATTATTTTTTACTTGGATTGAAAATCAAATCTCTATAATCTTCCATGGAAGTTTTAATCACTTCTTTTGCAGTTTCATTTCCATATTGATACGCAATTTCACATTGTTGTACTTCACCAGGAAGATTTTTGTAAGTTAAAAAGTAGTGCTTTAGACGCTCCACCACTCCATCTGGCATTTCAGAAATATCATTAAAACGGCCATAAATTTGATCCCCCAAAAGTACTGCAATAATTTTATCATCGGCTTCGCCTTTGTCTATTAAACAAAAACCACCAATAGGCCTGGCTTTTAATAAAATATCACCATGCGAAATATGATGACTTGAAAGCACACAAATGTCTAATGGATCTCCATCTCCTTCTTTAACTTTTATTGCTCCATTTACTCTCGCAAATGCAGCAACTTTGTCTCCGCAATAGGTTTGCGGGATAAAACCATACATAGAAGGAACAATGTTAGAATATTTTTGCGGTCTGTCAATTTTTAAAAAGCCTGAATCTTTATCTATTTCATACTTAATTGTGTCAGAAGGCACAATCTCAATAAAAGTCGTCACAATTTCTGGAGCCTCTTCTCCAACTGGAATTCCGTGCCAGGGATGGGCTTTATATACTGGTTTCATAATGTTATTCTGTTTGAACTTCAAATATAGTTAACCTTAATTCTTATTGGGCTATTTTCTAATTGAAAAATAAAAAATAAGATTCATACAACACAATTTAAGTTTTAAACGTAAGTTTAAAAAAAAAAGTTAAATTTTGTATTTTCTGCACGATTTTAGATAGAAAATACAAAAGGCATGTTTTACTTACGTTGTTTATTAATAAATTTCTAAAAAATGAATACATCTAAACCAAAAGTAATCAAGGATTACGATAAGTTAACCGACGATTTACAGGAAAGAATTAAGCTTTTCTATCCAAATGGTTTCTCTGAATTTCTAATAAGATTCACAGATAAAGACGGTAAGTATGTTACCGCATTACCTTATGAAACAGAAGATAAATATTATTTAATGCGGATGACAAATGCACAGGCAACAAAAATAATTAAAGATGATAATGATTATGATTCTGAAGGCAATCTTAAGGAAGAAGTTAAAGATGATTATGAGGATAAATATACTGATTTAGACACCATTAAAGTTGGAGGAAATAAAAGAGACGATGATGAAGACAATTATGATTAATGTTAATGCTTTGTTAATATTAAATTAATGAAACTAAATTTTTTGTGTAAACCGTTATAAAATTTAAAATAAATAAGATGAAAAAAGTATTTTTAATGGCTTTGTTTTTACTAAGTACGGAAGCCTTTTGTCAAAAAACTGGAATTAATTTTGAAAAAGCAACTTGGAATCAAATTTTAGCCAAAGCAAAGGCTGAAAATAAGTTAATTTTTATGGATGCTTATACGAGTTGGTGCGGTCCATGCAAATCGATGACTGCACAAGTCTTTCCAAATGCTAAAGTGGGAGATTTCTTTAATTCAAACTTTATTAATGCAAAAATTGATATGGAAGAAGGAGAAGGGCCATCGATTGGATTGAAGTATCCAGTAAGAGGCTATCCTACCCTACTTTTTATTAACCCCGTAAATGGAAAGATAGTTAATCAAGCATTAGGTTATAGAAGTGCTGAACAATTATTAGAGTTAGGAGAACAGACACAAACTAATAAAAAGAAGTCTTCTATTTAATAATATCAGATTTATATATATTTAAGGAGAGCAAAATTGCTCTCCTTATGTTTTTTATTGAATACTGCTTTTAAATTTACTTTTTCTAGTTTGAATTTTATTAAGATAAGCCATTGCTATGGGCATTTAACTTTAAATTTTAATAAAAGGTAAACCTTGCATAGCTTGAATAGCCGTAAAACAAACAAAAGAAAAATACACAATAGAGACTATCCATATCATTTTTGAAGCTTTAGTTGGATCGGAAATATTTTTAGATAAATAATATCCCATTAACGGTATCAATTGAAGGGAATGAATTCCAAAGAAATGAGCTACCCTTAAATCTCCAAACAAGGTGCTCCAGTTTATTAATGGCAAGCCAGCCTTCCCAATTTCGCCCCCTACGTTATGTGAATTAATTGCACTCATGTATCCTCCAAAAAAACTGAAGAATACAAATAGTATTAATCCAATTTTTATTGACAAAGCAAAAGGTTGGCTAATTGTATATGTTTTTTGTCTAATAAATCGAATAGCTAAAACCAAGGTAGCTGAACTTACCCATACTATCATTATACCCATAATATTATATAAAATAATACTAACCATCTCAGTTTGATTAAAATGAGACAATTGGCCTCGAAAAGCCTGAATAGTGACTATACCGTTTTCATAAACCATTGTAACGACCGCAAGTATGGAAAACCATTTTACTTTGTTTTGATTGTTTACATAATACAATAGATAAGCTAAAGTCCATCCATAAATCCAAGTGCTTAAAGCAAATTTTATAGGTTTTATCATGGAATTGATACCCAAAATTTGTTTAGGGTTTACAATTGCATTAATACTTAATACCATTGCAAAAAAAAGAAAGAATGTGCCTAAATAAGCTAAAAGCTTATTTCTTTTGTTTAATTGTTCTAAAAAAATCATTTTTGTTTAGTTTAATCTTAAAAAGAGTGAAAAAATCTCATATTTTTTTTCTAAATTTTTTTTCAATAAAATTCTATTTGAATTGATTAGGAAAAAGATTTAGTCTTTAAGATTTTAATAATAAAAAAAAGTAGATACCCTATTGGACCAAACATAAATGTGAAAGGTAAAGTAAGCGTAACAAGCCATCTTGAAAGGTGTAATTCTTTACTTTTTCTGACTATATAGGCACCCACAAATAGGTCAAATGCTAGATAATGTAACCATCCAGCAGCCAAAGCATTATCATTTTGAAAAAGCGCCTTCACATTGGACAATGTGCTAAAACTATCTGCTTTAAAATCTCCGATATCTCTTAAAATTAGGTAAGAATATAGAATTGCAAATAAAATAATGATTCCATTTATAATTAATGTTTGAGTGAATTTCCAATTTGGAAAAAAAATTAACAATACCCAGCCTATAAGCACGAAAGAATTGCCAAATGAAAAAATTGAATGAGCATCCATGATTAATTAATTAAATGTATTGAGAAAATATTATTTATTTTAGAAAATGTTATTTTACAATCTTTAAACTTTGGGGCTGAGAATTTTGGTTTAAAATTATTAGAAAATGCAAAAGGTTCTGAGGGATATCCTAGAAAATTTGTATCTAGTTTATTGTTTCCATTTTTATCCTGAAAAATAGCAATCCCATAATCTCCAAATGGAATATCATCAAATTTTATTTTTATTTCTCCTTTATTTGCGGGAATTAATTCTTTTCCTTTAAATATTTCTTTCTCATTTAGAAAACTACTTTCTGAATTATAAAATGCAATTCTAATTTTTGAATTTGAGTTTTTTATATTTGAAATTTTTAGAATAAAAGAATGCTCATTCTGGGCCATAGTTTTTTCCATATTTACTAAAAAGCAATATAAAAGGAAAACAAAAATTTTAATAATTTTCATCAAATATTCTCTTTTTATAAAATTTCACTTTTATTTACTAATCTCCACTCAAAAGGTCTCAATCTCTCAATTTTTAGGTTACCTATTCTTTCCCTTAATAAATAAGTAACCTCAAAGCCTAATTTATGGCACATTCTTCTAATTTGACGATTAAGGCCTTGTAATAATACTATCTTAAAGGTGCTTTCATTTATACGATAGATCTTACATGGGAGTGTGGTTTTACCCATTATTTCAATGCCATTTGCCATCTTATTTAAAAATTCGTCGTCAAATGCTCTATTAACTTTTACAAGATACTCTTTTTCGGTATTATGTTCGTTTCTTAAAATTCTATCATACAGTCGACCGTCATTTGAAAGAAGTAAAAGTCCTTCAGAATCTTTATCTAGTCTTCCAATTGGAAAAACATCATCAAAAGGAAGAATTGAAGCTAAATTATCTTTTATTTTTTTATTTAAAGTCGTTTCAACTCCTCTTGGCTTGTAAAACGCAATGTTTTTAAAAGATTTTGACTCTTGCAGTACTATATTTTGATAAATTATTTCATCTTCTGGCTCAATTATAGTGTTTGCAGAAGTTTGATTTCCATTTACCCATATTTTTTTATTTAATAGAAGAGTTTGAACTTCTTTATTTGAAATTTGAAGTTTCTTTACTAAAAAATATTGAAGTTTATTTCTAAAACTCATTTGATTTCAATTTTTCCATAAGCATCTTTCAAAACCATTTCAGCTTTTTTTCTTTGTGGAGTGAAGCTGTCTTTATGTCGTGGGTTTTCAGATAAAGTTGGGAACCATTTCCAAATAAAAGCTCCAGCAAAATATGGTTGATTCCATACTGTTTTAAAAAATGCATTATAGGCTTTTGCCTGTAAATTCTCATTGTCGGGTAAATTGAAATTAGTTTCCCATGGTTTTTCAGTACTATAATCACAGCTTCTATAGCCAATTTCAGTAAATAATATAGGTTTTTTATATTTGTTAGCCAAATCTACTATATCATCTAAATGAGTTTTCCAACCTTTAATAAGGTTTTTTTCATCTGGGTCTTTCAACTTAGATAATGGAAAATAACCGTCTATTCCTATATAATCCATTTGATTCCAAAAAGGAACATCTTCAAAAGCATCCCAATTTTCGGCATAAGTGAGTTTTCCTTTATATATTTTTCGAATATCTGTTATTAATTTATTCCAAAATTCAGGTCTTTGTTTAACATGATTTTGCATTTCTGTGGCAATACAATACATTTCTGCATGCTCTTCTTCCGCTATTTTTGCAAATGCTAAAAGATATCGGCTAAAACTTTTCTCAAAAACAAGCCATTCTTGTTCGGTATTAAAATTTAAATGTCCCGTAAATTCATTCCAGCCCAACCAAATATGTGGCTTAACCATTACTTTTATGCCATTTTTGTGGGCCATTTTTATACACTCTTTCGTGCCACTTGGAGTTTCTCCCCACCACTTTTGTCCTTTTTTACTTAAATCTTCTTTTTCTTCAAACCTTAATTCTGAACTGTTTTTAGGCACGAAAGAATATGGCATAAGTGATATCCAGTTTGAATTTACATTAACTATGGCATTCATTGCCTCTATACCAATTTCTTGCGGTGGAGCAACAAATGACAATCCTTTCATTTTTTCTCCCTTATATATATAGGCTTCTTTTGTTCCAGGAAAAAAATAAATTCCAAAAAACAAAAACAATGTAAAGAAGGAAGTGAGTAATTTCGTATTCATATATTTAAAAAAAAATGGAAGAATCACTCGAACAATCTCATAAATTTAATATCTGGAAAAGCCAAATCCAAAGTAATGGATTAAAAATAAATAACATTGAGGAAGTTTACACCAGAAGACGATATAATGGGGAAGTGCTTTTTTCCTTGCTAATGTTAGATGCAGAGACTCCAGAAGGTGATAAAATTCCTCCAATTTGTTTTTTAAAAGGGGAAGTGGTTTCTGTTGCTATTATTTTAATTGACAAAGAAACCAAGGAAAAATTTTTATTATTGGTAAAACAGCGAAGAATAGCTGAAGGGGATTTTACTTTTGAACACCCAGCTGGAATGGTAGACAATACTAAAAGTCCAATAGATATTGCTGTTCAAGAAGTTAAAGAGGAAACAGGAATTACCGTATTTCCATCTGATTTAGTAGATCTTTCTCCACAAAAAAGATTGTTTCCCAGCACAGGGACAAGCGATGAATGTATGTATTTATATTATTGTGAGTTATTTCTTGAAAGAAATGAAATAACTGCCTTGGAAGGATTGGAAATGGGAACAATTTATGAACATGAACGAATAACAACCCATGTATTTGGATTTGCTGAAGGCCATCATAAAATCAATAATACGAATGGGCTGCTTTTAAATTTTTTGTATTTGAATAGTGTAGAAGATTACCAAACAATGGCCCAAATTAAAAATTACAGGTAAGTGTTAGTGCTTAATTTTATTAAATGAAATTTTAAAACAATGGAACTGCCAGAAATAAGTAATAGAGAAATAGCTACTTTTTTTAATAAGGAATTGATAGTAGAGGATTTAATAAATCAAATTAAAAAAGACTTGGGAATGTTTGGTATTGATTTTTTATTATCTCAAGACACAATAATTACCTACTCTGAGTTACTAAAAAGTTTGGTGAGTAATATCGAACCGTTGTTTAAAGAAGATAAGAATAGGCTTTTTTCAATTTTGTATAGAGTAGATATTTCAGAAAAGGACCTTGAATCTGCCGGAAAAGAATTACCAGATTACAATCAGATAGAAATTGTGGCTCATCAAATTATAAAAAGAGAACTCAAAAAAGTTTTAATTAGGAAATATTATAAGCAAACCTAGTTTAATATAATATTCTTAAATACTTATGCAATACTCATCATTAAAATATTTTCTATATCATCTGGATTAATATCCTTCTGCTCTCCTAAAGCAACTTTTCTATCGGAAAATCGTTTTTTGATTTCTAGAATAGTCTTATTTCCAATACCATAAACAGATGCTTTTGTGGGAATGCCCAATGATTCGTAAAATGTAATAGTATTATTTATAGCTGTCTCAACTAATTCTTCATCGGATCCATTTTCATTGTAAACTCTTTTTGCAAATTGAATCAATTTACCCTTTTTATCTTCTAGTTTATATCGAATTAAATGAGGCAATACAACAGCTAGAGATCTAGCATGATCTATTCCATGTAATGCCGTTAGTTCATGGCCAATATAGTGTGTTGCCCAATCGGTTGGAACTCCAACTGATAACAGGCCATTTAATGCAGTAGTTGCAGCCCACATAAAATTAGACATTGCTTCGTAATCAGTATTATTAGCCATTACTTTTGGACTAATTTCGATTAATGTCCTAAGGATACCTTCCGCAAACTCATCTTGTATTTTGGCATTAACTGGAAAGGTCAAATATTGTTCCATGACATGCGTAAATGCATCTGCTAAACCATTGGCAATTTGTTCTTTTGGCAAAGAGAAAGTAGTTTCTGGGTCTAAAATAGAAAATTTTGGAAATAGAAGTGGGCTCCCCATTCCGTATTTTTCTTGAGTTTCGGCTTTAGAAATTACAGCACCACTATTCATTTCAGAACCAGTGGCTGGAAGAGTCAAAATAGCTCCAAATGGAACTGCCAATTTATAACGAGATTTACCTAAAACTATATTTTCCCATTCATTACCATCTAAAAATGGAATAGCAGCAGATATAAATTTAGTACCGTCTAATACAGAACCACCTCCCACTGCTAATAAAAAATCAACTTTTTTTGCTCTTCCTAATTCAACAGCTTTCATCAAAGTTTCAAATGTTGGATTCACTTCAATTCCCCCAAATTCAATTATTTCGTGGCCTAAAAGTGCATTTTTTACCTGATCATAAACCGTATTTTTAAATATACTTCCCCCACCATAGGTAATCATAATTTTTGCATTTTCAGGAATGTTTTTAGATACAAGTCGAATCGTATCTTTTCCAAAGATTATTTTTACTGGATTATAATAACTGAAATTAGAAATCATTTGCTTAAATTTTTATCATTTAGTTTTACAACACAATTATTATTTAAAAAATTTTTAATTTTATTAAAATATTTAATTTATGAGCTATTGTACTTATTGTAAAACTCTTCCAATTGAAAATCATCATCGAGTTTATCATGATTTTCATTATGGGTTTGCTATTGATGATGATAATGAGTTATTTGGAAGGCTTATTTTAGAAATTAATCAAGCGGGTTTGTCGTGGGACTTAATTTTGAAAAAGCAAGATAATTTCAGAATTGCGTTTGATAATTTTGATATAGATAAAATTGCGGCATATTCTAACATAAAAGTGGAAGAATTGGTGTTAGATGCAGGTATAATTAGAAATAGACTTAAAATTAATGCTGTAATCCATAATGCCAAAGTAATAACAGAATTGAAAAAAGAGTTTAAAAGTTTTAAAAATTGGATTGAGTTTCATCATCCAAAAATTAAAGAAGAATGGGTTAAGCTATTTAAAAAAACATTTAAATTTACTGGCGGCGAGATCGTTAACGAATTTTTGATGAGCACTGGTTACCTAAACGGTGCTCATGACGATAATTGTGATATTTCAAACAAAATAAAAAATGCCAAAAATTGAAGTAAAAACCATAGAAAATGAATTGTCAGTTGATATTTTTTTAAATAGCATTGAGGATGAAACTAAAAGGAAAGATAGTTTCGAATTAATTGAAATGATGAAAAATATAACGCTAATGGAACCTAAAATGTGGGGAAATGCTATAGTTGGTTTTGGTTCTTATGATTACAAATATGAAAGTGGGACAAGTGGAAAATCATTAAGAATTGGCTTTTCTCCCAGGAAAGATAGCTTGGCTCTTTATATTGGTGCAATAGCTGATACAAACCAAGATGTTATACAAGACTTAGGAAAATTTAAAAGCGGAAAATCTTGTCTTTATATAAAAAAGTTAACAGACATTGATAGTTCCATTTTGAAAATATTAATAAAAAGAGGTTTTGAAAGAAAACAATTTGGAGAGGTTTAAAAGAGATAAAATGTAATAGAATTGTTTTCATCTTTTAATTAAAAAAGGAAACAT
>DAIQBE010000074.1:0-9791 GCA_036781325.1 Leadbetterella sp.
TTCATTTTATCATCACGATGTCTATGGTAATGTGGTTTATAAATGGGGAAAAGAACAAAAAGTATTATAGTAATGAAGACTAATGGGTTATTTATTGATTCGCTTTGTTCTTTTAATTTTTTAAAATTAGAAGTTCAAAACGAAAATTTTTCTCAAAATTACACCTATAGCAAGCTTTCAATTTATAAAAAACAGCTGTTTAATGAATTTTTAGAAAGTGAAATTCCAATTGGAACACAAGTAGAAACTCTATTTACAGACTATACCAGCTTACGAAGTAAAACTCGTGTGGCGGAAGCTCTTTTGTTTCGATATGGCTTGGACAATAAAGAGAAAGCTGTAGTTATCTTGCAATAGAAAATTAACAATAAATATCAATACTCAAATACAAAGATTATAGTATTTGGAAATCGTCAGTATTTATGGCCAATTCCGACAGCAGAAATTCAGATTAATACTAACATGAAACAAAATGAAGGGTATTGAATAATGCTATTTGTCATATTGCAAGTTAGTTAAGAAGTGAAGAAAACAAATCGACAATTTATTAATAAGTAATTGTTTAGATTTTTGTTTGTTATTTTACTCTAAACCTTCAGACTATTGACTATTTATTGTGGCATTAAGCTTTATCAGATATTTATTTTTTAAGATAAAAATGAAAAAATTATTAGCGATTCCAATACTATTTTTTTGCCTATTACTTAAAGGTCAAGTAAAAACTTCCTACCGTCAAATTAGTGGTATTTATCCGCACCTTGCCTATTACAACAACGAAGGCGAGTGTGGCACAGGAGCAGTAGTACCGTGGGCTGACCGCCTGTGGGTCATTACCTATGGACCACATTTGCCCTTTGGCTCATCGGATAAACTGTACGAAATCACACCCAGTTTGCAGCGAACCATTCGGCCCGAAAGCATTGGGGGGACTCCGGCAAACCGCATGATTCATCAAGAAAGCAAGCAGCTTTTCATTGGACCTTACGCCATTAATACTGAGGGGAATGTGCGTACTATTCCCTATACCCAAGCACCTGGCCGTTATACGGGATTGGCGCGTGGATTGACCAACCCAGAGAATAAAATTTTGATTGCCACTATGGAAGAGGGTTTTTACGAAATGGATGCAAATACTTTGAAAACCAAACTGCTGTATCAAGACGGTAATGTGAAGGAAAAGAAAGGAGAAGACATTTCTAACAACCACAATGGACTTCTGCTTCCAGGTGCGCACGGCAAGGGAGTATATTCTGGCCAAGGCGTGATGGTGTATTCCAACAACGGTGAATCTGGCCCACAGGCGCTTAAACAATTTGATATCGAATCAGGTGTTTTGGCCGAATGGAATGGAAAAGATTGGAAAGTTGTACGCCGCAATCAATTTGTAGAAGTAACGGGTCCAGGCGGAATTTATGGTAACAAAAACCCTGATACTGACCCCATTTGGACAACAGGCTGGGACCACAAATCTATACTGTTGGGTGTAAGAGATTCTGGTAAATGGACATTTTTTAGATTACCTAAAGCTAGCCACTCTTACGACGGGGCCCATGGTTGGAACACCGAATGGCCCCGCATCAGAGATATTGGAACCGTCCAAAAACCCGATTATCTGATGACCATGCATGGAATGTTCTGGCGCTTTCCTCCATCATTTACTTCCAAAAATTCTGCGGGCATTCGCCCACGGTCGGCGTATCTGAAAGTCATAGGCGATTACACGCGTTGGCAAGAACAATTAGTTTTTGGCTGCGATGATTCGGCTCAAAAAGAGTTTTTGAATAAAAGAAAAGCCAAAGGGAATATTGAAGGACCAGGGCAATCGAATTCTAATTTATGGTTTACATCAATTAATACGCCTGACCTATTAGGCCCCAATACCGCACAAGGAGCAATTTGGCTTTCCGAAAAAGTTGAGGCGAATGTTAGTTCAGAACCATTCTTGTTTGCAGGTTGGCAAAAGCGTGTAGCTTGGATTCATAATGCTGGTAATGAAGATGTTACTTATACTTTTGAAGTCGATGTAAACGGCAAAGGCAACTGGAAAATACTTAAATCTATTTTGGTAAAGGCTGGAAAATCTACTTCTGTTTCTTTCCCAGCATCTGAAATGGGCGAGTGGATTAAAGTAAAAACAAATAAAAGCACAATCTCAACTCTTAATTTTAATTACCAAGACGATTCACGTTTTGTAGCCAGCCCTGATAAAATATTTAATGGCTTGACTCCTATTAGCAGTGAAAATTATACAGGTGGTCTATTGTATGCTTTAGGTAATAACCGTCGTAAATTAGGTGTCTTGGCTGGTGATTTTTCAAATAAGAAATTCAATGAAACTGGTTATTATGAATTAGATAGTGCTTTAAATTTTGTCAGAAAAGAAGATAGTCAAATGACTAGCTATATACAAACCAAATTCGCAATTCCTAAAGAGGTAGTAACGGTTGAGAATGCTTCTATTTTAGTGATTGATGATAATGGAAGGAGATGGAGATTTCCAAAAGGAAACGAGAATTTTACCGATAAAATCAATGCTAATTCCCTCCGTATCTGTCGTGAAGTAGCCACTGAAAGGGATTTGATGAATTTACACGGTACATTCTATGAGCTTCCTGCCGAGAATGCCGATGGATATGCTAAAATCAGACCCGTTGCCTCACACGCTCTATCAATACACGATTATGCTTCTTATCGTGGATTATTGGTAATGACTGGCTTAGATAAACAGACTCCTTTGAGTGAACACATAATTACATCAACCGACGGCAAAGCTAAAGTTTGGGCTGGAACAATCGATGATCTTTGGAAATTGGGTAAACCAACTGGTCAAGGTGGCCCATGGAAAAATACCTCGGTAGTAGCAAATACCCCATCAGACCCTTATTTAATAGGTTTTTATGATAAAAAGAGTTTGAAGATTTCACATAACTCAAATCAAAATATCAAATTCAAGATTGAAGTTGAGCCTATTGGACACGGGCCATGGATGATGTATAAAGAAGTAGTAGTAAAGCCAAACGAAACCTTTGAACACACGTTTGCGGATGATTTTCAGGCCAGGTGGATTCGTTTCGTAGCAGATAAGGATTGTGAGGCTTCTACAATATTAACTTATAAATAAAGATAATTAGCATAGAAAGCTTGCAATTTGATATAATTTACCCGTAAAAATTATAATTCTAATTGGCTAAATTTGCTTTTGATATAGGAATAGATAAATTAATGATTGAACAACTAGATTTAGTTTTTAATCGGTACTTTTAAAAAAAAATGTGTATGAAAATAAAATTGCTCCTCCTTTCTTTCTTTCCTTTCTTTCTTTCCGCCCAGAAAAGGCAAACCATTTTTGTTGAAGCCGAAAGCTTTACTGAAAAAGGAGGTTGGGTGGTAGATCAGCAATTTATGGATGTTATGGGGTCTTCTTTTTTGATGGCTCATGGAATGGGAATACCCGTAAACGACGCCAGCACCCTAGTGAAATTTCCGCAAAAAGGAAAATATAAAGTATATGTCCGAACACGGAATTGGTCAGATCAATGGTCGAAAAAAGAAGCTGCAGGGCAATTTCAAATAGCCATAAATGATCAACTTTTACCCAAAATATTAGGGAAAGATCAATCTAATTGGGCTTGGACACCGTGTGGGGAGGTAGAAGTTAAATCGATGGAAGTAAAAGTTTCTTTGAAAGATTTAAAGGGTTTTAATGGAAGATGTGATGCTATACTATTTACCAACGACCCAAATTTTAAGCCTATAGAAGATACCAAAAAATTAAATGATTTTAGAAGTCAATATTTTGGTTTTGATTCGAAGCCCAAAAGTGCTGGTAATTTCGATTTTGTGGTAGTGGGCGGAGGAATGGCAGGTACTTGTGCGGCTATTTCTGCGGCCAGAAATGGGCTAAAAGTGGCTTTAGTGCAAAATAGGCCCGTATTGGGAGGAAATAATAGTTCAGAGGTTCGGGTACATTTAGGTGGCAGAATAAACCTAGAACCTTATCCCGCTTTAGGGAATTTGGTCAATGAAATTGGCCCAGATAAAGGAGGAAATGCTCAACCCTATGAATACTACGAAGATGACAAAAAGCTAAAAGCCGTATTAAATGAGCCAAACATTAGCTTATTTTTAAATCATCATGCCAATCGTGTGGAGATGAAAGGTGCAAGCATACATAAAATACTAGCTACCAATACGGAAACTGGCGAAAAAGTGATTTTTTCGGCGCCATTATTTGCAGATTGTACGGGCGACGGTACTATAGGTCTTTTAGCGGGGGCAGAATTTATGTCAGGAAGAGAAAGCAAAGCCATTTATGGAGAACCTACCGCACCCGAAAAGGCAGACAAACTTACTATGGGGGCCTCAGTACAATGGTTTTCAGAAAAGAAAGACCAACTTGTTTCTTTTCCAGATATACAGTGGGGATTGCCTTGGGATGAAGACAAAGCAGAGGAAATTACCAGGGGCGATTGGGAGTGGGAAACGGGTATGGGACTAGACATGACACTAGATTTTGAGCAAATAAGAGATTATGGTATGTTGGCGGTGTATTCTAACTGGGCTTATTTAAAAAATCATGCGAAAGATAAAGAAAAGTTTAAAAATGAAAGTTTAAAATGGGTAGCATTTATAGCAGGTAAACGCGAATCGCAACGGCTAAAAGGCGACTATGTGTTAATTGAGCAAGACCTCACCCAAAGGCGTGTGTATCCTGATGGCACAGCCCCCACTTCATGGACTATAGATTTACATTATCCCGACCCTAAAAATTCTAAATTATTTCCGGGAGCTCCTTTTAAGTCTATTGCAGAACACATTAAAATACATCCTTATCCCATCCCATTTAGATGTTTATATTCCAAAAACATAGATAATTTAATGATGGCTGGCCGAAATATTAGTGTTTCTCATGTGGCCTTAGGTACTACTCGATTGATGAGAACAACCGGCATGATGGGGGAAGTCTTGGGAATGGCTGCTTCTGTTTGTAAAAAAGAGCATACCACACCTAGAGGTTTGTACCAAAACTATTTTGATCAACTAGAAGCACTTATGCTCAAAGGAGTGGGCAACCCTTCTTTACCTTTTGTTCAGACGTATAATCAAGGAGGTACACTTATGCAAGTGAAAAAGTGAAAAAGCTTCTACTTTTAGCTTGTATTTTATGTGTAGTTTTAGTTAGCACTATTCGCTCAGAGGGATTATTTAAAATAGACCTTTCTTATGGCGGAAGTTTTAATGTAATTAATCAAAACGATAGCCAAGGTTTGTTAGATTCTTACATTGCTAATCTTAATGTGCCCATTTGTGAAGATAAAGTTTGTTATGACGTAAAATTGGTATTCCATTGGAATCCCATTGGAGAATTCCTTGGATTTGAATTCTCAGACAAAGATCCACTAACGAAATTAGATCATCAACCTTTTACTGCGCAAGATTATAAAAAACTCGATGGCATTTTAAAAAATAAAGACTTAAATTTTGTAAAAATACCAATTAAGGATTTAGTAGAGCCAAGAAATGACTTAAAAGTGGATGCCTATTCTGGAGCCACAAAAGCAAGTATCAAAGGTGAGATAATTGAAGGGGCCCTATTTACTTGCTATAGTCTATGGCATATTGCACATGGCGCTGTGGTAGATTCTATTCAATCGCATACTTCTCAAGTCTTGAACAAATCCACAGTACAAAAGCTGATAAACGTAAATAAACTGTCTTATCATTATTATTTAATAAACACCTTGAATGAGGATTCCCTTAAAGAAAATTTAGGACCATTATTGGAAATAATTCCAGGTAGCGAGGGGTATTTCTCAAAAAACGCCATGGAAAAGTTTCCTGTTACATTTTTTGAATTAAAAATTATGAGAGATTTTGTGGTAAATAATTTTAGCAAATTAGATTATTTTACTCAAAAAATCATTCTCCAAAAGCTTTTGCAAAATGCAGATGTTAGCGTACTGAATGACTTTTTTTTGGATCAATTAGAGCCAAAAAACTCATTTCACACACAATATTTGGTACAGCTAATTCTTAATAGTAACAATAAGGAGATTCTCAACAGATTAGTTTTGAAGTTAGTAAAAAATAAAATAGCCATTTCGAAAAAAAACTATTCCTCTTTAGATGTATCTGCTAAAAAATGCGGTATCTCCTTAAAGGGCGTTTTAGAGCAAAAGTAAAGCCTTTAGTAATTTTCAATCTGTAAGAGATGGGTTAAACAGCGAAGAAATTTTTTAAAAAAATAAATGACCATAAAAATGATTAAAAAAACAGGCTTTTTAACAACTATTTTTTTTTTATTTCTTTTGAATTTAAATGCTCAAAACGAGCTTTTTGCAAAAAAGTATGCTTATAATTCCTTGTCGTCCTATCAAAAGCATTTATTTGATGAATTTTTAGAAAGCGAGGTTCCAATTGGAGTTCAAGTAGAAACGGTACTAACTGAACATACCAGTTTACGAAGCAAAACTCGGGTGGCAGAAGCTCTTTTGTTTCGAAATGGACTGGGTGATAAAGAGAAAGCGGTTGTAATCTTGCAGTGGATACTTAAAAATCAATATCAAGACCCCAATACCATGATTTACGGTATTTGGAAAACGGCAATAGTCGGTGATAAATTCGACCAAAATTGGAGAGAATTTATTGGTTGTGATTTGATAATTATTCGAAATAAATTCAGGAATCTTTTACCCGAGAAAATAGTAAAAGATATTGAGATAGGTCTTATTCATGCCGCCAAAGGAGCTTTCAAAAGAAATGTTAGAGCAGATTATACCAATATCTCTATTATGAGTGCTTTTCTGATGGAGTATGTCGGCACGGAATTCGGATTAGAAGAAATTAAAAATGCAGGACTAAATAAAGCCAATGACATTTTCAAATTATACCAGACAAACCATACTTTTAGCGAATTCAATTCCCCGACCTATTATGGGGTTACCCTCATCGGGCTTGGCTTGTGGCGAGAACTATCTTTTTCAAAAGAAATGCAAAATATGGGGAAAGCTCTTGAAAAAGGGTTTTGGCACGAAATAGCTACTTTTTACAATCCAAATTTAAAGAATATGCCAGGACCCTATTTTAGAGGTTACGGTATGGACATGAGAAAATATTTTGCTATAACCGGGATTTGGATTGCACTAGGTCTTGATGATCAAAATCGTGCACCATTGCCACCAAAAATAGGCCCAAAATATGGCGAAATGAGTAACCTTGCTCCAATTTTTAATTTAGGCTTAACTATACCTATAGATGATTTAAATAAGCTAAAAAAATTTTCAAAGCCTCAATTTATTACTAGGGATGTTCCCAATAGTTATAAAGGAGATAGCATCAAAAAAGTAACTGCCATGATTAACAAAGATTGGATGATGGGTGGTTTATGGGGAAATAAAAGGGCATGGGAACAAATAAAATCAGGAACAATTCATTGGAAAACTGCCAATGATGATGTGGCTTGGATGATGGTATTGGGAGATGGTAAAACGAATGTGAAAGTTTCAAAAACTCAAATGAGCATATTCGCATCGAATTCGGAAGCAAATAGTTTTGAAGTGTATATTTATGCTCAAACTATAGACCATACAGCTTTAAGTGATAAAGTTTGGTCTTTGCCAGGAATGAATCTAAATTTGAAAACGATCCTGAAAATTTCAAAAACGGAACGGGTTTCTGAATCAAATATTTTGAATAATCAATATGCAGTTTCAGACAATATCCCCTTTTTGACAAAAGTTGTTTTCGGGATACCATCCAACTGGAATTTGAATATTCCTCTACTTGAAATCATTCCTAAAAAAATAAATGAATGAAAATACTACTCAGCGGATTCTTCCTTTTATGTACTTTAGTTTTATTTGCCCAAACCCCCAATGATGAGGCCAAATACACTAAGAAATTTACGTATCAAACGCTTTCCAGCTATCAAAAACAGCTATTTGATGATTTTATAGCGGAGCAAATGCCCAAAAACTCCGGCTTGGTTTTAAATGAAAATACCAGCACAAGAGGAATCACTCGTCTAGCATGTGCATTGCTTTATCGAAACAATCAAGGAGATATTAAAAAAGCAATAGCTATTATCAAATGGATTTTTACGCTTCAGAATTTAGATGAAAAGAGTAAAGATTTCGCAGTTTGGCGAGGAAATGGTAAGCCCAATCAGAATTATGACCAAAATATGCGAGAATTTATTGGCACAGATTTGATAAGCATTTACCACAAATACAAACAAAAGCTCCCAGAAGAGTTGCAAAAAGAATTGGAAGTGTGTTTGATTCGAACAGTAAAAGGTGCTGTAATGCGGAATGTAAATCCTGATTACAATAATATCTCCATAATGAGTTCCTTTATGATGGAATATGTAGGAACTGCATTTAATATCCCAGATTATAAAAGAGCAGGCATTGAAAAAGCCAAGGCTATTTATGCAAATTTTTTGAAATACAATACCTTATGCGAATATAATTCACCAACCTATTATGGTGTGGATTTTGTAGGTTTGGCACTTTGGCGCGAATTATCATTTTCACCAGAAATGAAAGACATGAGTAATAAATTAGAGCAAGAATTATGGTTAGATGTCGCAACTTTTTATAATGCAAATCTTCAAAATATTTCGGGCCCATATTTACGTGCTTATGGCATTGATATGAAAAAATCACATGCAATCATTGGTACTTGGATAGCAGTAGCATTAGATAATCCTAAAATTGCAGCTATCCCAGGGAAAGACGGTACACATCATGAACGAGAATTCATAGTTCCGATAGTAGAAATGGGTATTTCCATGCCACTGAAAGCTTTGCAACAATTTAAAAAATTCGATAAGCCAAGATTTATTACTCGCACTACAGCGAATTACTATGAAGGTGATCGACTAAAGAAAGTAACCGCAAACATTCAGAGAGATTGGATGATGGGCGGGCTTTGGGGGAACAGGAAAGTCTCGCATATTTTAAAAACAGGCACTATGCATTGGAAATCCGAAAAGGGAGATATTGGATGGTTATTTGTGCCAGGAGAAGGCAAAACCAATGTAAAGGTGGATGAGACAAAAATGCAAATATTTCTGGCGGATGAAAAGGCTACAATGTTTCAGATTTTTGTTTATGAAAAGAATATTACACCTGAATTCTTCAAAGAAAATTCTTGGAAATTTCCTCAAATGACTTTGCAAGTAAAAACAATTTTGAAGTCAAAACCCGAAATATTATCTCAAGAAATGATGGATTCAGAAGGAGTTGGTACGAAGGATTTTCCTTATGTTATCAATATGGTTTTTGAAATACCAGCTAATTGGGATAAAACGATACCTTTGATTGAAATTACACCTAAAAAAGGGAAAAATGAATAAATCTTTATTTATTAAGCATATTTTTATTTCGGCTTTGTTTACTTTCGGAATGACATTGGTATGGATGATGTTAAATACTTTTCTTAGCGGTAGTGTTTGGGATGGAATGACCCTAAGCAATTCTGCCTTGAAAGTTGAATATTGTGAATTTAATAATGTATCTGATTTTTTTCATCAAAAGTTAAATACCTACTCCAATTTGGCTTATTTCTTTTTTGGCGTATTAGTTATTCAGATTGGCTTAAACGATTTTAAAATAAATAAGGAGCATCCTCTCAATAGGCTAGAACGATTTCCAGCTTTATCAGTTCTTTTCGGTTTTTGTTTAATCTATTTGAGCTTTGGCAGTGCCTTTTTTCATGCTTCACTTACTTATTTGGGTCAGCGAGTAGATATGAACGGAACCTATAGCATTTCAATTGTTTTGTTTGGA
>DAIQBE010000075.1:0-9772 GCA_036781325.1 Leadbetterella sp.
GGGGTTCGAAACTCATGCGATGCCATAGAAACAAACCTAGATTTTAAATCCCCCAATTCTTTTTCTTTTTCTAAAGCCAATTCTAAGTCTTTTTTTGATTTCTCGAGCCTTTTTAGTGTTTCTAATAAAGCATTTGTGCGATTTATAACTTCTTTTTCTAGATTTCCATTTAGCATTTCTATTTCTGACTTTCTAATTATAAGTTCTTCCTCTGCTTTCCTTTTAAAAGTAGTATCATTAATAAATGAAATGTAATATGGATTTTCGTCCAATTTAAAATGACTCAAGCTGATTTCAACAGAAAATAAAGAGCCATCTTTCTTTCGGCCATTAAGGTTTAAGCCTAGGCCCATAGAACGTACTTGTGGCTTTTCGGTATAATTATCGTACGTTTTTTGGTGTTTTTCTTTTAGATTTTGTGGTATTAAAATGTCCAATTTTTGCCCTATCATTTCCCCTTTCTCATATCCAAACAGATTCTCACCAAACTGATTGGACATTACGATTTCACTAGCTTTGTTGACCACAATAATACCAATGGCTGCGTGCATAAAAAGGGCCTCAAACCTATTTTCTTCATCTATTATTTTCTGTTCTTTTTGCTTTATTGGCGTGGTGTCCACTATTTTTATAAAATAGTAAGGAACACTTTCATGATAAAACAATTTAATCTGCAATTCTCCCCAAAACTCTGTTTGATCAAACGTTTGAAATAGCACCTCATCTTGCAAGACCCCATCTTTTTCAAGGTGTTTTTCAAATTCGACATGATCTTGTGCGGTGAGTTTTGTTTTTCTGAATCCATGTGGATATTTCAATGAAAACTCTGACAAGTCACTAACTTTTAGTTTATTCAAACCTGCCTCATTGATATACAAAAACACTTTCGTTCTTACTTCATAAACAGCCATAAAAAAATCGCTGTCTTCAAGTACTGTATTTATCAGTGATGTTTTTAAAGCCTCATTCATAAAGTCTGGAAAATGAAAAGATAAATATACATTCTTTTATATACATTTAGTCTGTTTTTGTTGAATGGCAAATAGTTATTGAAGATTTTCCTACTTCCTTTTCAAATTTTGGACTTACATAAGGAATGCCTAAATTTAGTCCTCTTAGCATAAAAAAGAGAGCCAATATAAAAGTATATGCGGGAAGATATTTGTTTATGTTTTGTCTTGTTTTGTTGCTTAGATATTTTGGAACTATGCTAATAAAAAATAATAATGGGGCCGTTCCTAGTCCAAAAAAAGACATGAATAAAGCACTTTCACCCATTGAATTTGCAGCCAATGAGCCCACCAATGCTACATACACAAAACCGCAAGGCAAAAGGCCATTTACCATACCTAAAAGTAAAAAACTAATTTTAGTCTTAGCCCTTAGGAAAGGGCTAAATGCTTTAGTAATTTTCTGAGTAATTATTCTGAATGGGGAAAAAGAAATGTTTTGATTAGAAAAAACTATCAGAAAGAGTAAAATCCCAATAGCTATACTTAAATAATTTTGAAACCCTGCCAAAATAAAAGCTTGACCAAAAATGCTAAAAATAGCTCCCAAAACACTGTAGGTAATAATTCTTCCGAAATTATATATTATTCTGCTAATGAAGGCTTCCAGGTTAGTTTGACCTCCTATGGGCAAAGCCAATGCAATGGGCCCACACATGCCAATGCAGTGAAAGCTACCAGCCAATCCCGTCAAGAAAGCTACTAAATAGAGCATGTTTAAAGTATTATTATCTCCTCTTCTAAAAAATAATCTAATTTATTAAAGGTCCAATAAGCTTGAATTTTCCATTTCCCTTTTTCCAAATTATTCGTTAGAAAAGAGAAAACTGGTTTTTTATCAAGTTTTAAAGTAAAGTCTAGGTCTTTGTTAGAAGGCCTAAAAAACGTAACTCTGCCTTTGTCTATTGGAGTAGGAAAGCAAATTCTTAACTCTTGAGATTCGGGGAAATATTTCATAATCTCTGATTTTTTAAATGTCCTTGAATTCTGGACTCTATTAATTTGCTCTTGAAAATCTATCTCTTTTTGATAATAGTCCTTTTGGACTAAATCAACCTTCGCAGAACCCATCTTATAGGCCAATGTGCCAATGAAACCAACAAACAATATATAACATGCCACAATGGCTTTCCCCCAATTCATCTTTTTTATTTATTTGTGTTTTATCTTAAATATAATCTACTTAAACGATCCAAACCTATCACCCCAAATACTTTTATCTGATTGGCCCTTGAAACTTTGTTTTCACATTATCCACCACTTTTCCATTTGAAAGTACTTCAATTTCAAGTTTTTTCGAACTTTCTTTTATAATAGCACTTGGAATATAAATGAAAAACGATGATTCGGCCACTTCGCTTGGTTTTAGTTTAATATCTTCGCCTATCATTTTTATTTCACCTTTTAACCCTTTTAATCTAAAACTAAGAGTCCTATTTTCGTAACTTTTGTTTACTACTTGCACGTTATAAAGATTACTGATTGTTCCGTCTTTGTTTTCTTGAAACATCAAACCTGGGGCTCTTAATATGGTGGTTTCAATAGTACTTCTAGTAACAAGTAAAAATGCCAAAAGGCTTAATAGTGCAAGAAGAACTGTTGAATAGGCTGCAATTCTTCCTGAGAATTTAAGTTTTTTCTTTTGTTCTATTCCTTCCATTGAAGCATAACGAATCAATCCTCTTGGTTCTTGGATTTTATCCATCACTTCGTCGCAAGCATCTATACAAGCTGTACAAGCTACACATTCAAGCTGCGTTCCATTTCGTATATCTATCCCCGTTGGACACACCTGCACACATATTTTGCAATCTATACAAGAGCCATGCACGGTTTCGTTTCTACTTTTGGCAATTTCTTTTTCATCAGGGGTTTGGTGTTTTCCTCTTAATTCTCCCCTTATGTAATCATAGGCTACAACTATTGACTTTTTGTCTAACATTACCCCTTGCAGTCTTCCGTAAGGACAAACTACTATACACACCAATTCTCGAAAACGGGCAAATACAAAATAAAAAGCAAAAGTAAAAACCACCAAAGCTAAGAGACCTGTCAAATGATTTAGAGGATTGTCACCTATTATTTTAAACAACTCGTTTTTACCAATAATATATGCCAAAAACACATTGGCGATAAAAAAAGATAATCCAAAAAAAATGGCGTGTTTAAGTGTCTTTTTCCAGACTTTTTCGGTATTCCAAGCTTGTTCATCTAGCCTCTTTTGGGCGTTGTGGTCACCTTCTATTAATACCTCAATTTTCCTGAAAAGCATTTCCAGAAAAATGGTTTGTGGGCAAGCCCACCCACAAAAAACCCTTCCAAAAATAACTGTAAACAGAATAACAAAAACCATGAAGGTTAGTAATCCTATTGCGACTAAATGAAAATCTTGCGGAAAAAAAGTTACTCCAAAAAATATAAATCGCCTTTCTAAAACATTAAAAAGAAACAAAGGGTGTCTGTCAATTTCGAGCCAAGGTAAACCCAACAATAAACTTAATAAAATCCAAGAAAAATAAGTGCGTAATTTATAAAAGCTTCCTTTTATAATTCTAGGATAGATCCATATTCTTTTGCCTTGTTGTGTAACGTTAGAAAGGTGATCGCGGTAATTGGTGGTGTCTATTTTTACGGGTTTCATTTTTTTATTAAATAAATAGGAAAGCCCCCATGGTCTGGCTTTCCCTTTCTTTATTCTTACTTCTCTACTTTCTCTTCGTATTTTTCACCTTGGGGTTCTTTGCCATTTTGTGGCATTGTTCCCCTAAATTGATGCAAATAGCTCACAACCTGCTGAATCTTCAACGGGTTCAAAGACTTCTTCCAAGCTATCATACCTTTTTCTGCAACCCCTTCGGAAATGGTGTGGTAAATGCTTTTAATGTCTCCTCCATGAATCCAAAACTCATCGGTAAGGTTTGGACCTACACCACCTTGACCTTTGTCGCCGTGGCATGCAACACAATTCTTTGTATATTCTTCTTTTCCTTTAGCCAATGCCTTGGAATCGGCCAATAGAGTTACATTATTTTCATTTATTGAATTAGCAAATTTTTTCATATACAATTCATTCTGTTTTTCTGCCCAATTTATTTCTTCAGCATATTCAGTAGTCATTACTTTTCCGTCGCCAATCACATGAAAAACAAAAAGATAAACCACAGCAATAGCAATAGTGCCATAAAATAAAAACATAAACCATGGTGGAGTTGGATTATCAAGCTCATCTATTCCATCATACGAGTGCCCAAGGCTCATTTGTTTTTCCATAGAAATGGGCTTAAGGCTTAATATTTTTTGCCAAAATGTTAATGAGCTAGTTTCCACACTTTGGGTTTCTATTTCCCCTTCTTTTTTATTTACTAATTTTTTTACTAACACATATAGCGTAACGGTGATAATTAATAAGGAAACACAAATTACAAAAACCGCTGCTAAAAATATTATTTCAGTAAAAGTAAGCCCTTTGTCTGCTGGTTTTATTGCTTCTTGAGCAAAAGCTATGTTGTTTACACAAAACAAAGCTACTGTGGTAGGTATAGCTGTTTTTTTCATTCTGTTATTTTTTTGTCTTCGTTAATAGGTAATTGACTCATATATTTAATGTGTTTTTTGTCCATTATCAGTAAGTATGTGCCTACCAGCAAAAAGAACACAAAAAATATTAAAAGGGAGGATATCATGGGAATATCAGCTCCTTGTACTTTATTTAAGAATTGTTTAAACATAATTTTAATTGTTTGAAATTAAAGGATTTTGGGGCTAAAATTAGGTGCTTTAAATACAAAAGCACCTAATATAAATAATTACCCTAAATTTAATTAACCAAAAGATTTTTATTGTCCCTTTTTAATATCTGTTCCAAGTCGTTGCAAATAGGCTATCATTGCTATAATCTCTCTATCGGCTTCAACTTTTACATTCTCCTTAGCCAAATTTTGGGCTATCGCTTCTGCTTGTGCTTTCAAATCATTTTCAGCATTATCTATTGCGCCATCGTCATAAGGCACTCCAAGCGTTTGCATTGCTTTGAGTTTATCTTTTGTGCTAGCCATGTTCAGCTTTTGTTCAATTAGAAACTCATAAGCTGGCATAATAGAACCTGGCGACATAGAAGTTGGGTCTCTCATGTGTTGATAATGCCAAGAATCAGGGTATCTGCCTCCTTCACGATGTAAATCGGGCCCTGTTCGTTTCGAACCCCACAAAAATGGGTGATCATACACAAACTCTCCCGCTTTTGAATACTCTCCATATCTTTCGGTTTCTGACCTAAAGGGCCTAATCATTTGACTGTGACAGGTAGAACATCCTTCCCGAATATAAATATCTCTTCCCTCAAGCTCAAGTGGTGTGTAGGGTTGAACAGAGGCTATAGTAGGAATGTTGGACTCAACCATAAAGGTTGGAATGATTTCAATAGCACCTCCAATTATAACTACCACAAAAGACCAAAGTAATAACCTTAATGGCTTTCTCTCTATCCATCTGTGCCAATATGTATCCGTTCCAGTAGCTACAAAATCTTTTTCAAGTGCTGGTGCCTCTGCCGATTCATTGGCAATTAAACTACCCTGTAACATAGTTTTGAAAATATTATAAGCACCAATTAAAGCCCCTCCTAGGTAAAGTACACCACCAACGGCCCTTATCATGTAAAGAGGTATCACTTGAAGACTTGTTTCTAGAAAACTAGCATATTTAAGATTTCCTTCCGCCGTAAACTCTTTCCACATCATGCCTTGAGTAAAACCTGAAATATACATGGGAACTGCCCAGAATAAAATTCCTAAAGTACCTAACCAAAAGTGAGCATTCATCAATTTCTTAGAGAACATTTGATTGCCATATATTCTGGGTATCATAAAATACATAATAGCAAACGAAAGGAACCCATTCCACCCTAATGCTCCTACGTGAACGTGAGCCGGAATCCAGTCCGTATAGTGGGCTATAGCATTTATGTTTTTGAAAGAAAGTAATGGTCCCTCAAACGTAGCCATACCATACGCTGTTACTCCTACTACCATCATTTTTAATCTTGGGTCCTCTCTTACTTTATCCCAAGCTCCCCTTAATGTAAGTAAACCGTTAATCATACCACCCCATGAAGGAGCAATTAGCATTACTGAAAAAACAGTACCTAAAGACTGTGCCCAATCTGGCAAACTTGTATATAATAAATGATGCGGTCCCGCCCAGATGTACAAAAAAATTAAAGACCAAAAGTGCAAAACAGACAGTTTATAAGAATAAACAGGTCTATTTGCCATTTTGGGCAAATAATAGTACATTAATCCCAAAAATGGAGTAGTAAGAAAAAATGCAACTGCGTTATGTCCGTACCACCATTGCACTAAAGCATCTTGCACGCCAGCATAGAGTGAATAACTTTTAGTTAGCGAAACAGGTATTGATAAGGAGTTTACAATGTGAAGCATTGCAACAGTAACAAACGTAGCAATATAAAACCAAATGGCTACATACAAATGCCTTTCTCTCCGCTTTAGGATTGTTCCAAACATATTTATTCCAAAAACCACCCATATTAAGGCAATGGCTATGTCAATAGGCCATTCTAATTCTGCATACTCTTTTCCAGAGCTCATACCTAAAGGCAAAGAAATCGCGGCAGATAAAATAATAAGTTGCCAACCCCAAAAGTGAATTTTTGAAAGCAAATCACTAAATAATCTTGCTTTACATAGCCTTTGAAGCGAATAATAAATACCTGCAAAAATGGCATTACCTACAAAAGCAAAAATTACGGCGTTGGTATGAAGGGCTCGTATTCTTCCATACGTAAAATATTGAGTGACATTGGCTCCTGGCCAAAATAATTGTACGGCTATTAGAAGCCCAACCAACAAGCCTACTAGAGCAAAAATAATAGATGCCAAGGCAAAGTTTCTGACAATTTTGTTGTCGTACTCAAAATGTTCAATGTTTGAATTACTGGTGGTCATTGTTAAATTCTGGGGTTTATAATTTCAAAATTCATTATTTTTTTGTTTTAAATTTTTTACAATCTATCTTTCATTTACGTGATTCAAAATCTTTCCTTCCTCTGATTGTCCTTTCAAATTAATTTGGGCTAGTTGGTTCGTCGTCTAATAAAATTCGCATGGCAGGAGTGTGCAAATCATCGTTTTGACCTTTAGACATAGACCAAAAAAAAGCGGCCAAAAATCCAAGTGCGATAAACAAGCTTAAGCTTATCATAAAAAAAATAATGTTCATGATTTGAAAAATATTTGATGCTCTTATTTGCAGCAAAATTGTTGATTTTTACAAGCTCCTCGTATGACTAATATCAGTGCGTTTGGTGTGATTAGTCCTAAAAAAAACTGACGAGCGTCAGTTTTGGGGGTCGAAATTGTTTTAAGAGCCTCCTTGTTTTTAGATTTAGAAAACTATAAATGAATTCTTTGTGATTTTAATCTAAAAATTTGTTGTGAAATCAATATCCTTCGAATTTTGATGAATAAAAGATTAAGGTAGCTAGTTGCATTAAAATAGTTCAAAAAAAAAGATGTTCGGGATATCGATTTGTTAAGTTATTTTTATTTCAGTTGTTCTTCTTTGTTATACCTTTTTGAACAAAAAAGAATTATCAAATAGGCTTTTGTTTTATAATTAGGTACGATTTAAATTTGAAAATTTAATCCCCCTTTTTCAAATAATTCAAAGCAGATTAAATTTTAATACTTAAAGCTTTTCATTCCCACTTTCAACATCTGATCGTTTTGGTTTATTACTTGATAAAACTCGTTTGTGAGACCATTTTTCTCTGCGTTTTTCCAAATATTCCTTGAAATTAGTGCTTTTACATGTGTTTTTATTAACTCCTAGGAAAACTGAAAGTCTTTTGCCGAAAACACAATCTTATTTTTTGTAGCCTCGCTATTAAAATTTTTCAAAATTTGTTCATTTATATCAAAAGAATTTAGGAAGAAAGGAAATCCTTGTTTTAAAAGAACTGCTTTGTTATCAAGAGCATATTTTAAAGCAAAATCTCTGAAAATGTTTTTTGCAAATAAATCTATTAAATATGGAGTGAAGTATGTGGTGTCCTGAGCAACAAAAACATCTGGGGTAATTCCTCCACCGCCATAAACAACCCTTCCTGCTCTAGTTTTAAACTTAGTTTTCCCTTTAGTTTTTATGCTATCTTGTACATAAAGCTCTTTGTTTTTGTGCCTATTGCTGAGGTCTTCCATATATTCTTCTTGATGACCCAACAGATACGGTTTTTGAATGCTCCTTCCACTTGGAATATAATATCTTGAAATAGTTAACCTTAATTCGGAACCGTCCGACAGGGCTATTGGGGCTTGAACAAGGCCCTTTCCAAAAGTCCGGCGTCCTACAATAGTGGCCCTATCATAATCTTGCAATGCCCCAGAAACGATTTCTGATGCAGAAGCACTTCCTTCATCTACCAAAACAACAATTTTCCCTTTTTCAAAAATTCCGTCCTTACCTGCCTTAACTTCATAGTTATTTGATTTGTCTTTGCCTTTGGTGTAAACTATTACACCATTTCCATCAACAAGTTCATCAACCATGTCGGTGGCCCTATCCATATATCCCCCTGGATTTCCTCTTAAATCTAAAACCATTTGTGTCATTCCCTTAGACTTAAGGTTTACCAAATGAGCTTTAAATTCATCGAATGTAGTTTCAGCAAAACGATTTACTTTAATGTACCCTGTTTTATTGTCTGGCATTAAATAAGCTGCATCAATAGAAAAGGTAGGAATTTTATCTCGTTTCACGTTAAAAATTAGAGGTTTAGAGAATCCTTTCCTTTTTATTAACAGTTTAACCATTGAGTTTCTGGGTCCTCTAAGATTACTAAATACCAAATTAGAACTTAGCTTTTTACCCGTAAGGCTTGTGCTGTCAGCTTTTAATATAATATCACCAGTTAATATTCCGATTGATTCTGATGGTCCACCAACCAATGGAGAAACGACAAAAAGGGAATCATTAAAAATATTAAACTCCACCCCTATGCCATCAAATCCTGCTTGTAATTCTGATTTGGCTAATTCAGCATCTTGAGGTGGTAAATAACCCGTATGAGGGTCAAGTTTTTCCAACATTTTTTCAATTCCATAATCTGCCAATGAATCAATGTTGACATCATCCACATAGCTTTGGTCTATATGCATTAAAATTTCTTTAAATTTTGAGTTCAATTCTGCCTTGCTAGACCTTCCTGTAGAATTTCCAAAAAACATTGACCCAATTATTAGTCCAATTGCTAAAGAAACTGTGGCCACTATGGGCAAGTTAATGGTTTTCTTATCGTTTAAATAACTCATTTAATAGATTATGCCTTGATTTTTTAATAAAACGAAAAACAAATAGACAATTGTTTAAAAATTATTAATTAAATCCGTTTAACAAAGTAACGCAAATCATGCGGCGTATGGTTCTGTTTTGCTTTTTTTTACATTTTTTTTTCTATTTGTGTCTATTACTTATAAAAAATCATTCGCAATGTATTCTTATTTTCAATTGTTTAAACATTTTTTCGTTTTATTTACATTTTTTTGAACTTTAACCACTTTCCTCAAAATATCCTTGAAGAATCTATTCTTTTTTTTGCTTTTTATGAGCTATATGACCTCTTCCGAAGCTCAGTTGTCTTATAAAACTAGATATAAAACTGCTCTTTTTGTTGAGTTATTGGGAATTAGTCCATTTAGCTCAATAAATTTAGAATTTTGTCCCATTAAAAATGAGAAATCCTT
>DAIQBE010000076.1:0-1912 GCA_036781325.1 Leadbetterella sp.
GGTACAGGCCTAGGTTTACATATAGTAGCTAGATATGTAGCCCTCATGAAAGGCCAAGTGAGTGTTAAGAGTAAATTAAATGAAGGGACAGCAATAACCATAAAAATATGAAAACGATACTGTTAATTGAAGACAGCGATGATATTAGAGAAACTACGGCTGAAATTTTAGAACTAGCAAATTATAAAGTATTGTTAGCTGAAAATGGGAAGGTGGGAGTAGAAATTGCCAATCAAACCAAACCAGATCTTGTGATTTGTGATATAATGATGCCCGTTTTAGATGGATACGGGGTACTTCATATTTTTACCCAAAGCCCCGATCTTCAAAACATTCCATTTATTTTTTTAACAGCCAAAACCGAGCGTTCTGACCAGCGGAAGGGCATGGAAATGGGAGCAGATGATTATTTAACCAAACCATTTCAAGAAATTGAACTATTAAATGCCATAGAAAGTAGATTTAAGAAGATCGAAAATCTTTCGAAAGCTATAAAAAACACACAGGAAGGAATTGAAGAGTTTTATCGGCAAGCAACTCAACACGTGGAATTAAAGTCACTATCTACAGACAGAAAAGTTTCTTTGGTAAAGAAAAAACAACTCATCTATTCTGAAGGAGACTATCCTATTCGGTTTTATTTTTTAAAATCCGGAAAAGTTAAAACATTTAATTCTAATACCGACGGAAAAGATTTTGTAACAGGGCTTTTCACCTCAGGTGATTTTTTTGGACATATTGCCATAATTGAAAATAATGACTACCAAGAGTCTGCCGAAGCCTTAGAAGATTGCGAAATTATTGCCATTCCCAAAAATGACTTTTTAGAACTTATTACCAGAAACCAGTCTGTTGCCAATCAATTTATTAAAATGTTGGCTAACGAAATTCAGGAAAAAGAGCGACATTTAACCCAAATAGCCTACAATTCAATTAGAAAACGAACAGCAGATGCTTTGGTAATGCTTTCTAAAAAATACAAAGAGGAAAGTCAAGATCATTTTAAAATGCGCATTTCTAGAGATAATTTAGCGGCTGTTGTGGGTACTGCCACAGAATCACTAATTCGCACCTTAAGAGATTTTAAAGCAGAAAAACTTATAGAAATAAACGGAAGCGAAATAGAAATTTTAGATGGTCGAAAATTAGCTCATTTAAGAGGATAAAAAAAAGCAATTAAACTATATAAACCAACCCAAAAAATCATCCAAAGGGCTATTTTTTTAAATGTTTTTTGAGAAATTTTGTTTAAGAGCACTTTTCCAATATAAGAGCCAATGATGCTAATTATTAACAATATAGGAGCTTGCAAAAAGATAGCCTTAGTAATATATCCTTGATTTAAATACATTAGAAAGCGGCTTCCATCTACCATAAAGTCAATCAATGCAGAAGTTGCCAAAAATGTATTTTTATTTACGTTGAAAGAAGCCAAAGCAAGCCCCCTAATTGCTCCGCCTGTACCTAACCATCCTGCTAAAAATCCTGAAAGGCCTCCACCAAAAAATGAATTTAGAACGGTAGTTTTAAAAGTAAAATTTGGCCTAATTATAAGAAATAAAGAGAAGCAAACCATGAACAAGCCTAACAACACCGTTGCAATACTAGAATCTATAAACTGAGATAAATAAGCACCAACTATTACGAAAATAACACTTGGAATGCCTATTTTTATAAAAATTCCCCATTCAAACCCTTTATGGAAAAGAGCGATTTTTGACAAATTGCTAAAAATATGCAACAAGGACAGAATGCCTAAAACAGCATGAAATTCTAGAAAATAATTGGCCATGGGCACAAATAGAACCGAAGAACCAAATCCACCTATAGTTCCAATTATCTCAATAATAAATGTAAGAAAATAGAAAATCGCCATTACCAAATTACAATTTTATATAGTTCAAACTTTTAA
>DAIQBE010000076.1:2012-9764 GCA_036781325.1 Leadbetterella sp.
GCAAGCATTAACCATGTTTTCGACAATAAATCTTGTTCTATTTTCGAAAAAGAATTAGAAATTTTATCAGAAGACTCTGCTAAAACATTTTTTCTTAAAAAATCAAAAATTATTTTTTTGGAAATGAAGTATGGGCACAAGCCTAATTATTTACAATTTGAATCTTTAAAAGAAGAAATTAACGAAAACGCTATTGATAGCCTTATTGAATCTATTACAAATCCCAATCAAATAAAAAAAGTATTTCAAAATATAGAACCCAAGCACCCAGAATATCACTTTTTTAAACAAGCAATTAGTACCGATTCCTTGTATAATATATTGAAAGACAACCTTAATTTTTATCGCTATCTAAATCGATTCAATTTTATTAAATACATAGTGGTTAATATTCCAAATGCTAAATTGACAGCATATAACCAAGATCAAAAAGTTTTAGAAATGAATATTATTGTTGGCCAAAAAGATAAGCAAACACCTAGGATGACAACATATTTAGATGCAATTGTAGTTTATCCCTACTGGATTCCTACCCGATCTATTGCAATAAATGAAATATTACCAAAAGTTAAAAAAAACATTAAGTATTTAGAAAGGAACAACTTTGACGTACTAGACAGCAAAAAAAACTTAGTGGATCCAGGCACTTTAAAATGGGCTTCTTTTTCCGCAAAAAACTTTCCTTATCAATTTAGGCAGGGCACAGGATGCGATAATAGTTTGGGGCTACTAAAATTTAACATAAGCAATCCGTTTAGCGTGTATATGCACGACACAGCACACAATAAACATAGCATGTTGTTATTTGAAAACGAAAACAGGTTCTTTAGTCATGGATGCATTCGGCTGAGCATGCCTGTTGAATTAGCAAATTGGGCCTTTGAAAAACCACTCATTAATGAAGAATTTATGAACACTTGTCTTAAAGATCCCAAGTCCACCACAATAAAACTTAGCAAAAAAATACCTCTATTTGTAATTTACAATACCAGTCAAATTGATGCTAATGGTGATATTGTAACGTATAAGGATGTATATGGTCTTAAATAATTTTCCTTCCACCCCAAATCATTCCCAAAGAAGCTATTCCAACCAGGGTTATCGAATTTAAAGGCATTAAAATAGCCGCAATAATTGGAGAAAGACTACCTTGTACAGCAAAACTTAGACCTACAAAATTATAGAATAAAGAGAAAATATAGCTAAACCTAATCAGCCGCATTCCAAATTGGCTGTACTTTAAAAACTTGGGGAATGATTTTAGTTGGTCAGCTTGTAGAATGGCATCGCTCATTGGTGTAAAATTTAACGTGTCTTCGGTTACCGCTATCCCTACATCTGCTTGTTTTAATGCACCAGCATCGTTTAGGCCATCACCAAGCATAATTACTTTTTTCCCTTTGTTTTGAAGATTTTTAATAAAGTCTAGTTTTTCTTGGGGACTGCAATTGAAATATAAATTTTTACTAGAAGCAAAAAAAGGTTCTAAAGGCATTCGCTCCGTGTCCTTGTCTCCAGATAGCAAATACGTGTCAAAAGTTTTAGATAATTCTAACAAAGTATCTTTTATTTCATCCCTGTAGGAAGCCGAGATTAAAAAATAACCGATGTATTGTTGATTAATCTCCAAATGTGCTACCGAGGAGGAAGGTAGAATTTCGTTTTCCAATTCTTTTCCTGTCTTTATCCATTTATTAGACCCAAGCTTTATCGTTAAGCCTTCATACTCCCCAATTATTCCTTTTCCCGGTATCTCTTCAAAGTTTTCAAGTGGTAAAAGGACTTTCTGATTTAAAAAGGACTTTAATTTTACTGATATAGGATGTGAAGAATTGCTTATTAACGAAGCGACTATTTGTTTTTCAAATTCAGATAATTGAATATTGCCTACAAAAACAGGAAGGGGGCTATTTGTTTTGGTCAGCGTACCCGTTTTGTCGAAGACTAAGGTGTCGCAATTGGCCATTTGCTCTATTACTTCACTATTTTTTAGGTAAAAATTTCGTTTGGAAAAAAGTCGTAGTCCATTTCCTAATGCAAAAGGATAACTTAGTGATAAAGTACAAGGACAAGCAATTATGAGAACTGAAATAAGAGCGTTAAAAGTTTTACTTGAATCAATATAATACCAATATATTGCAACACAGGTGGCTAAAGCTAAAACCCCAAAAGTAAAATACTTACCTACCACATTTGAGAATGCTTGGATTTTGCTTGTGTGGTTTTTTTTGAAAGTGTCATTATTCCATAACTGTGATAAATAGCTATGAGAAACCTCTTTAACAACCTCTAATGTTAATGCACCCCCTATTTGTCTTCCTCCGGCGTACAGAAGATCTCCCAATTTCTTGTCTTCTAAATTGGTTTCACCAGTCACAAAGCTATAATCTATATGAGCAACCCCACTAAATAACATAGAATCGGCAGGTATTAACTCTCCATTTCTTACGATTACTTTATCTCCCCTTTTTATCTCTTGAATGGAAACACACTCTTCTTTTCCTTGTATAAGCCGGACAACAGCAAGTGGTAAATATGATTTGTAGTCGCGTTCGAAAGACAAAAAACTATAAGTTCTTTGTTGAAACCACTTGCCAATCAAAAGAAAGAAAATAAGGCCGCTTAATGAATCAAAATAACCAGCCCCATTTTTAAATACTACTTGGTAAATGCTCGTAAAAAATGCTATTAGAATACTTAATAAAATTGGGAAATCGATATTTATTATTCTGTTTTTTAAACTATTATAAACAGACACGAAGTAGCTAGAACCAGAATAAAACAGTACTGGAATAGACAAAAAAATATTTAAATATCCAAAAAGAGACTTATAAGCGGATTCTTGTAAACCCAAATATTCTGGAAAACTGAATAACATGATATTGCTAGCACAAAAGCCTGCAACACCAAGCTGGGTTAATAGTAACCGATCTGTTTTTTTTTGTTTTTCTTGGGATTGGTCTTTTTGGCTTATTAGGGGTTCATAGCCAATAGAACTTAGCAATTCTGCAATGGCCTTAAGACCAATCTCTTTATTTTTAAATGTGATGGTTACCTGTTTTTTTAAAAAATCTACAGAAGATCGTTCAATGGCAGGATAGATACGATTTAGGTTTTCTAAAAGATATAAACATGAGCTACAATGAATTTTTGGAACAAAAAAAGTTATTTTCGAGTGTGTTTCATTTTGAAAATCAAGTAAACTATTGACAATATCTTCGTTTTCTAAAAAAACGAAATGCCCAACTTTTGGTGTATTCCCGGACATTTTTTCCAGATTGTAATATTTACACAAGTTGTTTTCTTGAAGTATTTCGTATACCGATTGGCAACCAGTACAACAAAATAATTTATCTTCATTTTTAAAAGAGTCGTCTTTACAATCTAAGCCACAATGATAACAAAGTGTTGGCAAGTGGGTTTCTATCATATTATTCGCCAGATATAATCTTACAAATACAAATATCAAAAGAACTTTTTATCACTTTTATGATACATGTTTTGTGTTTTTCTGACGAAAATCAGTTTTTGAAATAGCTATAATCATGTAAAAAAGAGGATAATTGATTCAAATTTGTTGCTAAATATTTAAAATTGAGAAATGAAAACCATTCTTTTTCCTACAGACTTTAGCGGAAATGCTACTCATGCTTCCAAATATGCTGGAATATTAGCTCAAAAGCTTAAAGCTAGTGTGGTTTTGTTGCATGTTTATTCTATTCCTACTATTTCAGAATATCAATTACCTAGCGATATAGAAAATTTTATATGGGAAAGAGAAAAACAAGCAAAGTTAGATTTAGAGGAATATACCCAAGTGTTTTTAAAGAATTCAGGATTGAAAGAAAAGCAAGTGAGTCAAAGGATTGAATATGGTATAATTTCAGATAGAATAGTAGAAGTGGCTACTAAAGTTCATGCTGACATGATAGTAATGGGTACAAAAGGGGCAAGTAATTTTTTTGATAAATGGATAGGTACCAATGCTCAAAAAGTTACAAAAGAAGCGAATTGTCCCGTGTGGGTAATACCTCAATATGCTGTTATTCATTCCCCCCAAAACATATTGTATGCGGCCGATTTTGAAGAAGATGAAATATTGGCAACTCAGAGATTATTAGAAATAACCAGCAATTTAGGGTCAAAATGCCAAGTAGTGCACATTCATGAATATTTTGATTTGAATATTGCCCATGAAGTGGAAGAAACAGAAAAATTGTTAAAAGTGGAATTTGAAGCCGAAAACCTTAAAGTAAAGAGTCTTAACAGAACAAATGTTATAAGTGCCTTAGAAACATATATTAAAACAAATAAACCTGATGTACTGGCTTTGGCCATTCATGAAAAATCATTTTTTAAGGATCTTTTTAATCCTAGCATTTCAAAGCATTTTGTTCAAGAAGCCCATTTACCTATCTTGATTTTTAAAAAATTATAATTATCAAAAGTGATATAATAATATATAACCTATTTAGCCTCCAAAGACAGTATTTATAAGCCTTTTGAATATTATTCTTTCTCAAGCAATTAATCTAATTGGTCTATAAGTAAATTTTTTTGTTATGTGTTTTACAGTGCGAATTAACTAGTCGAGCATCTAAGCTCAAAGACCAATTTAATTTAAATATTGTTTTTGTGGACAAATAGTATTGATATATTCACCAACTAATATCTTCTACGGCGTAACAAGATTTTGGCAAAATTAAGTTTAAAACCTGCATGGAGATAATTCCAATAGCCCTAAAGATTTTACTCCAACCAAAATAATTAGTATGTAGATTGTTTTTTTAAACAATCTACAACATTACCCTTTAAAATGTGGCCTTAGGGTATTCTTTTCTATTAATAATATCTTTTTTTGTTTTTCTGGATTACCTAGAGTAATTCAGGTTGAAAATAAAAGCATTTATCGCATCAAAAAGTTTTAAAGTGTAAATAAAAATGAAACTACCATTTGCTTTAAAAAGATTGTTTAAACAGCAGAAGGAGTAAAATTTAAAAAAAGGCAAATATGGATAATTTGTGTTAAAAAGTCATGATTAAGATTTTTTTCAATTCACAATATCAAATTCATTATCTGTATATTTGGCTTAAATTATTAATTAAATGGTTTTAAATTTAAGCTTTTATGAAATTTAATTATCGTACGATAGAAAAAATTCTTGTTTTGCTTTTTTCATTGATTTTTGTATTTCATTTTTTAATAGTTTTTGGAATAATTTCTTATAAAAATGTATGGGCCGGCCGGTTGAAAACTCGGGAAGAGATGTTGAGATTTGAAAGCTTTTCAATAATTCTTAATGCTATTTTTATTGCTGTAGTTTTAGAAAAAGCAAATTGGATAAACATAAAAGTACCTAAAAAAGCAATAAATGTGTTATTGTGGATAATGGCAATAGTTTTTGCTTTAAACACAATTGGAAATCTATTTGCAATAGGCTCTCTAGAAAAGTATATTGCTACTCCAGTAACTTTTTTATTGAGTATTTTTTGTGTTATTTTGGCAAGAAACCAATAAATTTTAACAAACAAATTAGTATTTTAGTTGTATTCATAAGCCTAAAGTGTCCATCTTAAAAGCAAAACAATGAAGATTAAAAATTTTATTTTTCCAATACTTGTATTTTTATTTGCCCAAGGGTTAAATGCTCAAAAATTTAATTTTGAAAAGGCTACTATAAGTTCAGTTGGAAAGGATTTAAGAACTGGTAAAATAACGGTTGAGGAATTAACAAGACTTTATTTAAAACGTATTGATTCTTTAAACCCACTTGTAAACGCCATGTTGGTGATTAATCCGGAGGCTTTGGCATTAGCTAAAAAGGCAGATAAAGAACTGAAAGCAGGGAAAGATCGAGGGAAAATGCATGGAATTCCTGTAATATTGAAAGACAATATAGACACCCATGACAAAATGCCTACAACAGCAGGTTCTAGGGCATTAGCAGAATCTATTGCGCTTAAAGACGCATTTATTGTTAAGAAATTACGAGAATCTGGGGCTATAATTTTAGGTAAAGCGAATCTGAGCGAGTGGGCTAATTTTCGATCGAGTAAATCTTCCAGCGGATGGAGTGGTTTGGGTCTTCAAACCAACAATCCCTATAAACTAGATTGCAATCCATGTGGATCAAGTGCGGGTTCTGGCGTAGCCGTGTCCTCCGATTTTTGCTTATTGGCAATTGGGACAGAGACAAATGGGTCAATTGTTTGCCCAGCAAACGCAAATGGAGTAGTTGGACTTAAACCCACTGTTGGGCTATTGAGTCGTTCAGGAATTATTCCTATTTCTTATTCTCAGGACACACCAGGCCCCATGACTCGTAACGTTACCGATGCGGCAATTGCTTTGGGCACTATGACAGGATTTGACATTAAAGACAGCATAACCAAAGAGTCGCTTGGAAAATCATTCACAGATTATACTCAATTTTTAGTTAAAGATGGATTGAAAGGGAAAAGGTTGGGCATTTATCAGCCTCCACTGGGTAAAATGAAAGATGTTGATAGCGTTTTTTTCAAGGCTGTTGACTTTATGAAGTCGCAAGGGGCGGAGGTTTTTGAAATTTCTATTATTGGCACTAAAGAAACAGGAAAGAGCTCTAGGGAAGTTATGCTTTATGAATTTAAAGACGGCTTAAATAAATATTTTGCAAGCTTGTCGCGATCAACAAAAATAAAATCAATAGAGGACTTGTATGCTTTTAATTCATCTGATAAAATAGAAACGGGGATTTTTGACCAAAAGCTTATTGAAGAATCGATTAAGAAGGGACCAATAAGTGATAAAATCTATTTAGAAGCAAAAGCCAAAATGCATAAAGAAATGAGGGAGGAGGGGATAGATAAAATAATGAATGAACTAAAATTAGACGCATTTATTGCTCCTACTGGCAGCCCTGCCTGGAAAACAGATTGGCAAAAGGGGGATACTTTTCATTTAGGGAGTTCTTCTCCAGCAGCAATAGCTGGATATCCAAACATTTCTGTCCCTATGGGTTTTATTGGAGGACTTCCAGTTAATATCTCTTTTTTCGGAAAAGCCTATTCCGAGCCTAAATTGATTAGCATTGCGTATGCTTATGAGCAAGGGACTTTGCACCGGAAGTCACCAAAATTTTTAAAGTAGTTTAAGAATTTGGTAATTGCAATTTCTCAAGTGCAATATTTATTGCTTTTTGATGATGTAAAATGTGATAATCCACAAAATATAGCATTTCTTTTATTGTTAATTTGCCTATTAAGGGATGGGGCAAAATATATGTATTTAACTGTTTGTCTGACCAATTTTCTAAGTTTGTGAACATGGCATCATGAAATTCCTTAAAGTTTTTGATTTCATAAGAAACAGTACTTTCAGGTTTCATTTTTGGTTCAAAGCCCGTTGTTGTTTTCCTTGGTTTGTTGTTTGCTTCGTTATAAATATTAATGATAGTTTGGTAAGACCTAGATTCTCCTTTAAACCTTCTGCCGAATTTATACCAAAGGGCTATTTTTGGAGCCGAAAAAGCCCGATTCATAATTTTAGTACTAAAAGTAAGGTGAGCAATATTTTGGGCTGCAGACCATTTCTCATTTTTGGAAGCGTAAAAATCGGGGGGGTTAACATTTTCTACACTTTTAATTAGCAAGTCACAAGTGCTTTTTAATTTTTCGACAATTTCTAATTTATTCATATTCTTTTTCGATTAAGTAGTTTAATTTATTTATTATTAATGGCCATAGTGTTTTTTGTTCTTTTTTCTAAACAAA
>DAIQBE010000077.1:0-9707 GCA_036781325.1 Leadbetterella sp.
AACTTGCAAAACTACTAAATTAAGTTTTTAAAGTCCAAATTAATTAATATTATTTTAAATTAAAAGAATTTTAACTATCTATAATAATTTGATAATCAAATATTATTTATGATTTCTTTCTTTAAAAAATAGATCAAAATTCTTTTTTCAAATCTATCTTTGGGACTTCAATCTTTGCTAAAAAAATATATGACCGCAAACCTTACAAATTTAAAAGCAAACTTTAAAGGAGAGATAAACGATGATAATATTATGCGTACACTGTATGCAACAGATGCGTCGGCCTATAGAGAAATGCCTTTAGCAGTAGTATTTCCAGTTGATGAAGTCGACATAAAAAAATTGATAGCTTTTGCGAACCAAAATAAAATTACACTGATACCTCGCACTGCCGGTACTTCGCTGGCTGGCCAAGTAGTCGGAAACGGCATTATTGTGGATGTCTCCAAAACTTTTACCAAAATTTTAGAAATAAATGAAGAAGAATCATTTGTGCGGCTACAACCTGCAGTAGTAAGAGATGAGCTAAATTTTCACATTAAGTCAAAAGGATTGTTCTTTGGCCCCGAAACTTCCACTGCAAACCGAGCTATGGTAGGCGGAATGGTAGGAAACAATTCGTGTGGCTCAAATTCGGTAGTTTATGGAAGCACAAGAGATCATTTATTGGAAGTAAAAGGTTTTCTTAGTGACGGAAGTTTCGCTACTTTTTCAGCTCTTTCTAAAAATGTCTTTCTTGATAAAATAAACCAAATCAAATCAAAATCTACCAAAAGCCTTGAAGATACTATTTATTTATCTACTTATGAAACCTTAATAAATGAAGAAAACCAAAAAGAAATAAGAAATGAATTCCCAAAACGAACCATTAACAGAAGAAATACTGGTTATGCAATTGATGAATTGTTAGAAACTGAAATTTTTAATGAAAAAACGAATGAAAAATTTAATTTTTGCAAACTGATTGCTGGATCGGAAGGCACATTGATGTTTATAACCGAAATAAAATTGCATGTCAATCCTCTGCCTCCAAAGTTTCAAGGAGTAGTGGCTGTACATTGTCATACCATTGACGAGTCTTTAAGGGCCAATTTGATAGCTCTAAAGTATAAACCAAGTGCAGTAGAACTTATGGATCATTATATCTTAGAATGCACCAAAGCCAATAAAGAACAAATGGCAAACCGATTCTTTGTGCAGGGTGATCCAGGAGCTTTGCTTTGTGTTGAAATTTCGAGAGATAGCTTGGAAGAAGTAGATATTCTTGCCAAAGAAATGGAAACCGAGATGAAAGCAAATGGATATGGTTACCATTTCCCAGTATTATATGGAGAAGACATCAAAAAAGTATGGACATTAAGAAAAGCAGGCTTGGGCTTACTTTCCAATTTGCCAGGCGATGAAAAAGCCGTAGCAGTAATTGAAGATACCGCTGTTGATGTAAACGATTTGCCAGAATTTATTCGTGAATTTAATGAAACACTCAGCAAGCACAACATGTATTGTGTGCATTATGCGCATGCAGGCTCAGGCGAATTACATTTACGGCCAATCATAAATTTAAAAACTATAGAGGGAAAAGCCCAGTTTAGAATGATTGCAGAAGAAATTTCCAATTTGGTAAAAAAATATAAAGGATCGCTTTCTGGTGAGCATGGCGACGGCCGTTTGAGAGGAGAATTTATAAAACAACAAATAGGTGAAAAAAACTATACCCTCATAAAAGAATTAAAAAGGGTTTGGGATCCAAATGGCATTTTTAATGCAAATAAAATTGTAGATACTCCACCCATGGATGAGTTTTTACGATATACACCGGGACAAATTACCCCCGAGTTTAAAACGATGTTTCGTTTTAAAGATCAAGACATTTTACAACATGCCGAGCAGTGTAATGGCTCGGGCGATTGCCGAAAAACCGAAATCAGTGGCGGTACCATGTGCCCATCTTATATGGCCACTCGGAGCGAAAAGGATACCACTAGGGCCCGGGCAAATATTTTAAGAGAGACCTTAACGCTTTCAACGAAGCTAAATCGCTTTGACTCCAAAGAGATTAAAGAGGTGATGGACTTATGTTTGGTATGCAAGGCTTGTAAGTCTGAGTGCCCATCGAATGTTGATATGGCCAAACTAAAAATGGAGTTTATGTACCAATATCATAAAGACAATGGTATTCCTTTACGGTCGAGAATGATAGGGAATTTTTCTGCCTTATCGGAAATAGCCTCTTACGTGCCTTGGGCATATAATTTGATTTTCAAAAATAAACCGCTTCGTAAAATAGCCAACAAGGTAGTGGGTTTTCATCCAGAAAGAAGTATCCCATTGCTTACAGATACTACACTAAAGGCATGGTTTAAGAAAAAATATGGAATTAGAACAAGCAATAAGGGAAGGAAAGTGTTTTTGTTTATTGATGAATTTACCAATTATAACGATGTAGCCATTGGCAAAAAGACCGTTGAGCTATTAGTTAGATTAGGATATTGCGTTGAATTACCAAAACATGTCGATTCGGGGAGAGCTTATTTGTCCAAAGGGATGCTGGATGAAGCCAAAGAATTAGCAAATAAAAATGTAACGTTGCTTCAAGGACTGATTTCAGAAAAAACGCCATTGATTGGGATTGAGCCTAGTGCTATTTTAACATTTAGAGATGAATATCCCGAGTTGGTGAGTCAAGAATTAGCAGAAAAAGCACTTGAAATAGCCAAAAATGCTTTGATGATAGACGAGTTTATTGCTAGAGAAATAGAAGGAAAGCAAATTAAATCGGATTTATTCACTACTGAAAAACGATTAATTAAACTTCATGGCCATTGCCAACAAAAAGCCGTGGCTTCTATGGTACCTACAAAAAAAATGTTGAGTTTACCAAAAAACTACGAAGTGCAATTGATTCCGAGTGGGTGCTGTGGAATGGCGGGTTCATTTGGCTACGAAAAAGAGCATTACGACATTTCTATGAAAATCGGAGAGTTGGTTCTGTTTCCAACAATTCGTCAACAAACAAACGAAATACTTATTGCTGCCCCGGGCACAAGCTGCAGACACCAAATTCATGATGGCACAGGAAAACAAGCATTACACCCGGTTGAAATCCTATTAGCAGCGTTGTGCTAAAAAAAATGATTTATATAATTTCCTAGCAATCGATAAATTAAAACAATTAATAGGTTTTATTTTTTCTAATTAATAGTAAGATTTTTTCTTTTTAATAATCATATCAATACCCAAACCAATTAATAATAAAGGCCAAAGTTCAAAAAGTGAGTTGATAGAAAATTGATTAAAATAAGCGGGGAAAAACAAGAAAAAGGAAATTATTCCCCAGAAAATACTACTAAAAACCTTCCCTTTAAAAAGTTGATTAAATGCAATAAATACGAAAATAAGTTTCCATGTTACAAACTCCCATGGAAACGCAAAATTGTACATATTGAAATTATCGAAAATCATTAACGTACCTAATGTGATTAGAATAACCGCCCATACAATTGAAGAAGAATTATTATTTGTTTTCATAATTTGATTTTTTGTTCAAAATTAGTTTAGATACTAAATCATTTAAAGCTATAATCGTTAAACAGTAATTAGATTACCGATAAATATACTGTTTTTCTCGATAAATGAAACAATCTTGACTCCTGTATTTTATTAATTTTAAAGATATTTACTTTTTTTGAAAATACTTTTATGAAACAATTTGTAAGTTTAGGGGTTAAACCCTCTACAATCTCTAATTAAATTTTAAAAAATTATAATTATTTATTTAGCAGTCACAAAATTTAATTTTTACTATTTTTGCGACCCCTATAATTAATATTCTCTCTAAAATAATGGATGAAGGTCGTATAAAAATTTCAGTAAGCACTAAGTTAGACGATGATAGGCCAGTCTACGTTTCAGGCAGTTTTTGCAATTGGGATCCTTGTAATCCTGATTACTTAATGAAGAAAATTGGAAAAGGTTTGTACCAATTTGAATTTGCTAAGCATTTCAATTGGGATAGTAAAGTGGAGTATAAATATACAAAAGGGGGTTGGGATCATGTAGAGTTGGACATATTTGGCAATAGAAGTGAAAATAGGACTATTAAATCTAAAGAAATAGTTTCAACAGATATTGTGCCTCTTTGGAGAGAAAATGGTTTTACGCCATTCTACAAGACTTTCATGCCAAAAGTTGAAATTCTATCAGAAAATTTCGTAATTCCACAATTAGATAGAACTAGAAAAATTGCAGTACTACTCCCATCTGATTATTACCAAAATACTGAAAAGCATTATCCTGTAATTTATATGCATGATGCTCAAAATCTATATGGCGAAGGCTCGGCATATGGAAATTGGGAAATTGACAAACGCTTGTCTCTCCTTAAAGAACATGGCAAGTCAGACGTAATAATTGTAGCAATCAACCATGGAGAAGAAGACAGACAGACGGAGTTTTCACCCTATAAAAATAAAGTGAAGGGACAGGGAATGAAATATGCTAATTTTATAGTTAGAACATTAAAACCAGAAATAGACAAAATTTACAGAACAAGGCCCGAAAGACAGTTTACTGGCACAGGAGGTAGTTCTATGGGTGGACTTATTAGTATATATGCTGGAATGATGTATCCTGAAACTATAGGTAGATTGATGGTTTTTTCACCCTCCCTCTGGACTTCACCTAAAATTTATTTTGATGCAGTAGAGTTTTTCAATCCTTTAGATACAAAAATTTATTTGTATGGGGGAGGTAAAGAAAGCCATAGTATGTTGCCAAATCTTGAAAAATTTAAAACTACAATAGAAAATCAAGGATTTGACACAAACAAAATTCAAATTAAAGCTGAACTTGACGCAGAAGGTCTTCATAATGAAAAACGATGGGGTCAAGAATTTCCTAAGGCTTTAGATTGGCTCTATTTTTAAACCCTTCCACAGCTTTAATCTTTCCAAAATAATTATAGACAAACCAGAAATTCAAAGAATAGTTCATGGTATTCTACTAATTGTAGCTTTGTTTTTGATAAATAGTAAATACTCTTTCTCTCTTGACTTTAACCTATTATTTTATTCCCAAATTTTGTGGTTCATAAACTTTCCTATTTAGCTATTTAATTGTATCACTTTGACAATCATAAATCACTGTAGTCCGAGAAAGAAATAAAATAAATTAAAGTCCTTTGATTACAAAATCGGGACACCGAACCGTTACGATTTTAAAAATATGAAATGGAACAAATTGCAAAAAGTCTATGTTTGAGATTCAAAGAAAACGCCATCATATCAAAAAAATTGATTTGACCTATAATAAACGAGTTAGTTGAAATTTTTGGAGTAATCTTAAAATAAGTAAGAGAAAAAACTGCAGCCTAATGGTTTCAAAGCATTAAATTTAGGACATGGTGAAATAAATATTTTAACAGAAGCAGGTATTGTGGCAAATTAAAATGTATCAATTTTTCAAATTTATATTCTTTTATTTAACTAAATTAACCCTTTATGAAAATCGTAAAACAAATTCCAGCGTATTTATTAGCATTTGTATTTGTAGCAAGCAGTATTGCCTATTTTACAGGTCAAATGCCAAAACAAGAATTAACCGGCCTATCTCAAGACTTTGCAAATGCATTAGAAAAATCAGGCTTTATGAACACCATTAAAGTATTTGAACTTGTTTTTGGACTTTTAATCGTATTTCCAAAAACTCGCGCTTTAGGGCTTATTCTGATTGCTCCAATTGTGGCAAATATTTTATTATTTGAATTACACATTGCAGGAGCTCCTGGCATTGGAGTGGTATTAGTTATTATAAATGCAGTAGCTATCTATTTTGAAAAAGACAAATATTCAAGTATAATTTAGTCCATTTCTAATTCTTAAGACTTTATAAGCTCCCAACATCTTTTTGATTGGGAGCTTTTTTATGCTTAATTTTTAATCATTTGCACTTTCTGGATTCTTCTTGAGTGGCCTAAAATACCGATCTATACACATTGGACTAATGCCTAAAAATTTCAGTAGTATTTTTGAATATATGTCTAACCAAAATCTGATAGAGATTAAAATGGCGAGTTTTGAAAATGGAGGAATAGGCGAATAGTTTTACTCAAAATCAGTCAAAATTTCCACAAATGAATTTTCTCGGAAGCTGTCTAATAATTATAGAAACTATTGACGAAGCTCTCGTCAAAGAAACACCTAAGAACTACTCATAACCCTCAGCCACCAAGAAAAAGCTTGGACCGTAAGTTATCCTTCAAAAGGATTGATAAGTTATAAGTGGGGATTTGAGTTGGTTAACTAATATTACGAATTAATTTGTAATTGAGTATTAAAAAGGTTGGTATCCAAACTAAAGAATTGAACTATTTTAACAATTATGAAAATTGAGAGAAAGGATTCATGTTAGTGCGGAAGCAGAAAAAAAATACAAGAAATGTTGTCTTGAAAAAGAATCCATTTTTAGGACAAAATTCGTCCGTATTCTCAAAATATAATAAAATTGACTTAATAAAAATCGTTGCATCGTTATCATTGGTTCCTGAAAAAATGAACAAAATAGTTCGTTTAGAATCCATTTCAATAGTACCAATAATCCTATCATGATGAAAGGATTTTTATATATAATTGAGAGGATAAAAAAGATCTTGGATAAAACTTTATTACAAATCAGCAGTTCAAGGAAACACCTTATAAATGTCATTTCGTCTTACTACTCTGACCAATTCAATTTGGTTTTTTTCGTAGTAAAAACCTATTCTGGTTTCGCCAATTAGATATCGAAAGGTGTTATGAAATCCTCTTAAACGTTTGGCATTTGGAATGCCGTCAAGCTGGGTAGTATTTTCAAGACTTAGAATAAATTCTTTAATGCCCGACTTGAGTTTCGAATTTTAGATGAATTGTAAGTCTTTTGCAAACTTTTTTGTTGATGTTTCGGCCATTTCAAGAAATCCATGATTTCGACGCAACTTACCAAATCTCCCTTATTTGCCTCGGCAATGAGCAAAACCATTCCAAGACCTAGTTTTTCTTCATTTTATAGTTTTGCAAACTTTTCAGTCTCTTTGGTACTAACATAATTAGCAACCGCTTTCTAGATAAGTGCTTTCACACTTAAGTTCTCTAATGCTGAAATAAGCTTCAATTTAATCAAAAGAGTAGCATTTATGTCGATAATTATCCTCATAATTAAAAAATTTGAGCGAAAGTTTACTATACCTATTGTATTTCCAATATGCTTTAGTAAATTATTTTTAAATGAGATTCCTACAAATTCCCAGTAGCCTTCTTATACTTCAATTCTGCCAAAAGGAAAGAATAAACTGCATTTAAATAGTTGTTTTCGGCCTGTTTTAATGCATATTCTGAATTTTTGAGGTCTGAGTAAACCAAAACCCCCTTATCGAATCGAAAGGCATCTACCTCAAAAATATTTTTCGCTAGGTTTATGTTTTTTTTGGTTTGTTCCAGATCAAGTTTGGCTTGTAGCATTTGTTTGGTGCTAGTTCGAGCTTCTTGTTCAAAATCCTCTTTGAGTTTTTTAATGGTGTTTTGGTTTATCTGTTGCTGAATTCTAAAATCTGTGGCATTTAATGCATTTTGCTTGCCATTAAAAATTGGGACATTTAACTTAATTCCCACAAAATTAAAAGGAAACCAAGTACCAGAAGCGAACGGATTGGGAGTGCTGTTTAGTTGCAAAAGCGAGTAGTTGGCGTAGGCTGAAATAGTAGGCCGCTTATTAGCCATTTGTTTATCAATGTTTAAGCCATTTAAGAGGTAATTATTTTCTTCAGCCTTTATCTCGGGTCTATTTTCAAAATTTAAGCTATATGTTTCCACCGATTTTTCTAATACCTGGCTTAGTTCTTCGGTTACTTCTATTTCGTTGGTTTGGGAAACAGCCATCTGGTGTTTTAAGGCACTTTGAGCAAGTTCTACATCCAAGGAAGCTTTGTCAATACCTACTTTAGCATTGTTTTCGTCAAGTACAAATCGATTAAAATCATTTTCTAACAATGTGCCAATTTTGAATTTTGTTTCGGCCGCCTCTTTAGCTGCTTTTGCTCTTTGATACGCCTCTAAATTTATCTTTACCAATTCTTTGTTTAACAACACCGCATAATACGCTTCGGAGATAACCTGCTTTATAGAAACTGTCTGAGTTTCTAAATCTATCTCTCTTTGTAATACAGCGTTTTGGTTTATACTTTTATCGTTTTTTTTATTCGGATCAAACACTTTTTGGTCGGCTTGTACACCCAAGGAATTATTAAAGGGTAGTCCAAATTTCACTTTTGTGGTTCCGTCTGGGTTTTGGCCTGTAATATCAAATGGCAAGATATTGGTTTGGAGTTGGGTATTCCAACGCAGATCTGCTGAAGCGTTTACTTGTGGAAGCCATTTTGCATTTATTTTGGCATTTTGGCTATTGGCAATTTCAATTAAGAGCTTTTGATTTTTAAGTTCCACTCTATTTTTCAAGCCTTCGGCTATTGCACTTTCTAAAGTATACTTTTGTGAAAAGCCCAAACCTGGTATCCAAAGCAGTAAGAGTATAAATCGTAACATTTGTATATCGTTTAATATTTTATCTAAAAACTGCCGCGGGTTCTAAAGAATTTATTTTTCTAACGGCAAATAAACTTCCACCAATAGAAATGGCAAGAATTACTAAAAACAAGCCAATTTCAACGTAAGTTGGGTATTCGAATAGTGTGCCGGCTTTGGCAATTCCCACTTTAAAGCCTTGCACCATGGCTCTTCCAATAACAAAACCTACTAAAGCCACCAAAAATGCTTGCAGGACAATGAGCCGCGTGATGTATCCATTGGTAGCACCTATGGCTTTTAAAGTACCATAATCTTTTATTCTATCTACTGCAGCAGAGAAAAGGGTGAGACCAATAATCACAAAACCAGAAATTATAGCGAAACCTATTAAACTCCCAAAAGAAGCTGCTATGCCGTTGGTTTTTAGGACTTCTAATAGGGTAGATTGCGCTAATTTTTCAGCATCCCAGGCTTTAATACCGGGAATATTGGCGTTTATTTGACTAATAATGTTTTGTTTATCGGTTTTTGTATCCCATTTTACTAAAAATGCATTCGCTTTATTTACGGAATAGTTGGTTAAAAAACGTGCTCTTTCTATCGTTGTAAACGCATATACACCTGCAAAACCGCGAACACCTTTTGTAAGACCTGCATTATATACTTTTTTGCCGTTCAATTCAAAATAGTCGCCTACTTTTAAATCGCCCAAAGTTTTTGAATCAAAAAACTCGGTTATTATTGCTCCATCAGGCAATAAATCCATTTTTTTTGCTGTATATAAATTCCAAACACCAGCAAATTCAGGAGCCTGAGTACCTATGAGGGTAAGTCCACCTGTTTTACCATTTTGAAATTTTGCAGCACCTGCCGACACCACCAGAGGATATGCGTCTATCACTCCATTTATACTTTTGATTTGTCGGCTTATTCGCATATCTAATGCTGATAACTGTGTGGCATTTTGAGTTTTATCATCTATGACCCAAATATATTGAGTATTATTAGCCACAATGGCCTTCATGGCATTGCTTAGAAAAATAAAAATTCCTAGGTTTTGTCCTACCAAAAAAGTAGATATGATGATTCCAAACAATGCTCCAAATGTTTTGGCTTTGTCGAACAACAAAAATCGAATAGCAGTTTTAAACA
>DAIQBE010000078.1:0-7605 GCA_036781325.1 Leadbetterella sp.
ATGCTAGCCATGATGCTGAGCGGCTGGATTCTTTCCATTCCCGTCTTTGGTGACAGTACTTTTATCATGATGAATCCCATTAGCAAGTCTCTTTCTTTTAAAGGAAAAGTGCCATACGCGGCAACCACCGTGGCTTTGGCTTTGGGTGCCACCGCAAGTCATTCACTCGTTCCACCGACGCCTGGCCCAATTGCCGCCGCAGGAATTATCAATGCAGATTTAGGTATGGTTATTTTTTGGGGTATTGTAGTCAGTCTGATCAGTTTAGTGCCCTGCTATTATTTTGTCAAAAAATACGTGACTAAAATAGAGCTTGAACCCAAATTTGCCGAAGGCGAACAACAAGAAACCAGCGGCAAAAAACCATCCACCTTCAAATCATTTTTACCCATCATTTTCCCTCTTTTACTCATTATTTTAGCCTCAGTGGCTAGTTATCCATCTAAGCCATTTGGCGAAAATAAATTGACCGACATCATACTTTTCTTAGGTACACCCATCATTGCCTTATTGTTAGGTGCTTTTTTATCCTTTACCCTTCCTGAAAAATTTGATCGCCAAGTGCTTTCTTCGACGGGTTGGATCGGAGACTCTTTAGTGATCGCCGCCCCCGTGATTTTGATTACCGGTGCAGGTGGGATTTTTGGCAAAATGCTTCAGAACTCAGGGATTGCTGATATTGTTACTTCGAATATGAGTACGGCCAACTGGGGAATTTTTCTACCCTTTATTATTGCCTTTTTTCTTAAGACAGCCCAAGGATCGTCAACGGTCGCTATGATTACAACGGCTTCTATTATCGCTCCTATCTTAGGGACTTTAGGGCTTGACTCAGAATCAATGCGGGTATTTGCCGTTTTGGCGATAGGTGCGGGTGCGATTGCTATTTCACATGCCAACGATAGTTTTTTCTGGGCAGTGACTCAATTATCAGGTTTGACCATCAAAGAAGGAAATAAATCACATAGCATAGGTACCGTCATCATGGCTTTCACTTCTATTTTAGCCATTTACCTATTGACTTTTATCGTCTAAAAGTATTTTTAGCCTCCCGGAAAGCGATTAACGGGAGGCTATTTTTATCGTGCAGTCCAGCCGCCATCCACGGACAACATAGCACCCACCATGTAGCTGCCTGCGTCACTAGCTAAATAAATGGCTGCACCCTGAATTTCTTTTAACTCAGCCCAACGGCCTAAGGCCGTGGCACCTACCACAAATTTCAAACCCTCTTCCGTATCAGCAATCGGCAAATTCATTTCCGTTAAAAATGGACCCGGACAAATGGCATTTACGTTGATATTAAATGGCGCCATTTCTAAGGATAATGCTCGAGTCATTTGGACCACAGCTCCTTTACTCGAAGTATAAGGCGTGCGATTCGATAATCCAATGAGTCCTAAGGCACTCGCCAAATTAATGATGCTTCCCCTTTTTCCTTTTTTCATATAAGGAATCACGGCCCGAGAACTTAACCAAGTCCCCGTTACATTAACATCCATCACTTGCTTGAAATCTTCCAACGATAATTCATCGATAGCCCCTCGGATATTTATTCCCGCACTATTGATTAAAATATCAACACGTCCCCATTGCTTAAAAGCATATGCCGCCATCGCCTCAGTCTCTGATTGCTGGGTGACATCCGCTTGAAAAAAATGTGCGTCGACCGGATAGGTATTGGCCAACTCTTTTGCCGCATTTTCGCCTTCCTCTTTATTTCGATTGACCAATAAAATATGCGCCCCGGCAGATGCCAGTCCTGCTGCCATGGCAAGCCCCAATCCTTTTGAACCACCGGTAATAATGGCCACCCTTCCTGTCAAATCAAATAAATTAATTCCCGGAAATTCTTTTTTGTCTAATCCTACGCTCATTTTTATTTTATATTTATCCTAGTCCTAATTTACTTTTACTATACTGTATGCAATCCACTATATTTTTTTCCTCATAAGCCAAAGCCTGTTCTCCGGTCAATTGGCTCGTTTGAGGTAATTTACCCTCAAATTTTTTCTCTCTTACCATGACTAGGGTTTTGGCCAAAGCAGACGAAGAGATATCCCCCATGGTCTCATAATAAGCCGAATCCAAACAAGGTATTTTTAAGGGATCACGCGTGATCATTTCTAAATTAAACGTAATCGATGGATTTAATTTCTTACACAAAGCCACTGCAGCAGGCAAATTGACAATTCCCTGGCCTAAAGGTACCTCAGACAGTAAAAACCCTTTTTCATATTCTTGAACCCCCATATCTTTTACATGCGTGGAGAATGAATAAGGAGCCAAGGTGCTAATAACCTCCATGGGACTTTCTAAAAGCGATATATTATTTCCAAAATCCAAGGTAACACCCACCCATTCACTTCCAATGAGCTTGATTAGTTCCACCATTTCCGCTGCCCTCCAATCCTTATGATTCTCTACTGCTAATTTAATTTTATGTTTCCTGACAATCGACTCGGCTAAACGCAAAGAATTAATGGCGATCGACTTAAATTGTTGAAATTCAGCCTGCGAATGAAAATTTTCATAGCGCCTACCGGATAAACAAACCGTTCTTAAAATCTTGGCTCCCGCCTCTTTCGCATATAATAATTGGGCTTCAAATCTGGGTACATCTGCCTCTGTCTTGGGTAAACCTATGCTTCCTTCAATGTATAAACCCAATTTTTCCCTTTCATCCCGCATTTTTTTTGTAAAATCATCCGTCCAATCATTCAAGGTTACTTGAATTCCACCAGCACCTATTTCCTTGCAATGCCTTAAAAGCTGCAAGGCATTGGTGAAGCTTGGGTAATTATCGCTCGCCGTTTTAGAGTTCCAGCGAGCCCAATACGAATGAACGACGACTCCCATCGCAGGACCTTCGACGGGTTTGATGGTTTCTCCATTTGCTCCATACATGCCTAATGTTACCGCACCCCAAAAACCTAATCCCAAACCTCGCAAAAATTTCCTACGGTCAATCTCTCTCTCAATGATTCGTTCGTTCTTTTCCATCATTCATTTGGTTAATTAGTTTTTTTTAGACTTTCAACATATTTCTTTATTTCATTCGTTTTCCAAGGATAAACTCGCCCTTGGGATACATTTCTTGTTGAAAAAACAAATCGGCTCAAGACGGGCTCTGCTTGATTTCCCCACTCATTTCGAATGTAAGTTAAAATAGCCGCTATATCCGAATCTCCCATGGTGGAATGTGCAGGCATCACAGGCAAAATTGCTGGGGCATCGTATTTTTTTCCAGCCACCACCATCGGACCTTCCATCCCATGCAACACAATCAGCGATAGAGTAGTGGCATCCCCCAAAACCCACTCGGAGCCCCTTAATGGCGGCGCAAATCGGTTGATACCCTTGCCATCCACCCCATGGCAACCAGAACAAGTAGCCAAATATTTTTGTCGGCCCTCCGCAAATTGAATTAAAGATTTTTCATCCAAAAAACTTTTTGAATCCTTCTGGCTAACCATGGTTTTTTGTGGCCAATGAAACATATTCTCCAAAACAATCCATTTGTTTTCATCCAAAATTTTATTTTTCTCTTTGAAAATAGCAGGCATTGCGGCCAATTGAATAGGTTTCAGGTCTCTTCTATTGGGTGCTTGAATCGCTAGTGATGTCAAAAAGACTTTTTCTTTCCATGTAAAAGGCCCTTTCCCTTTCGAATCAATGAGCGCCAATAAATCTTTTATTTCACTTTCTTTTCCTTTTTTCACCACGGCTGAAGTGATCATTTCTAACATAATTTCTTTGTCGGCCGTAGGCTCGATCCAATTTTTCAATGAAATCAAATAGCATAGAAATTCATATTCTCGATTCCATAAACTACTCATCACAGCATCCCTCAAAAGGCCTGAGTGCACATGTTGATTTAACAAAATACCCAGTATTTTTTGTTGGCTTTTTGCTCTGGCCAAATGAACACTTAGGGCTAATTGGACTGCCTCAGTGGGTTTAGCTCGCTGCGAGATGGATATTAGTTTTTCGTCTAATGAGGCAGTGGGCGTATTAGGGTTTTGGCCCAACAAGCGTAAGGCATTATTTTTAATTAAGCTGTTCTCATCTGAAAATAATGAGATTAGGAATTCTGCATCAGCGGCTTGCATTCCTTCCAAGGTCCACAAGGCATGTAAACGGCCTAAAGGAGACGTAGTCTTTTTGACTATTTTTTTCAGTTCTGGAATAAGTGATTTATCCTGTTTTTCAATGAGTAGCCTTTGAGCCATATCACGGTAAAAACCATCTGGATGGCTTAAAAATGAAATTAATTTTGAACCACTGGCTTGCTGTAAAGCTTGGACTTTTTTGACATTTTTACCCTTGGGAACAATGCGCCAAATTCTTCCCATGTGAACGGGCGCGTCCAATTTTCTTTTAACACTTTGTTCTTTTAAATAAGGGGTCATATAGGAACCATGCTGAATGATTCCATGGTACATATCCGCTATATATAAAGCGCCATCAGGTCCCAAAGCCATTTGCGTTGGCCTGAAACGCTCGTCGGTGGAGGCCAAAAATTCACGTTGGGGATTTGGATCATAGGCCTGTAAAATCCCATTTTTTTCAGTGACTACATTGCGTTTAATTAAATTACCCGCAGGCTCACATACCAAGGCATTGCCATAATATTGGGTAGGGAAAAGTGTACTTCTTAAAACTAAAGGCGAGCAGGCGGCTGTAAATTCCATGAGCCTTCCTTTCTTGTCCAAAGTCCCTTCGATGTATCCTCGATTGATCGCTGGATTTGACCGGATTGGATAAATTCTTCGATCTGTGGTTAAGCCATGATCAATCCCGGAACTGATGCTATGATTTTTATTTCGAGTAATACTGTTGGCGGGCACTAAATCAGCATGCAATTGCGACCAATTATAATTGTAAAATAACCTTCCTTGGTCATCATGACTCATGCCCCATTGGCCCCTAAATTCGGTACTATCTCGCTGCCATTTCCCTTCCATGAGGCGATACCGAAGCCTAGATTTTACATTATAATACCAGTTGTCCAAATTTAAAAGAAGCCCATTGTCAGAATGTTCGGGTGCTCCATTTTTAGCATACGTTGAATCTAACAGAACTTTTGTATCAGCCTTTAAGTCCCCATTGGTATCTTGCGTCAACCAAAGCGCTTTGTTTTCAGAAATCAATGCCCCGCCCTTAATGAGTCCTAAAGCCCTAGGAAGAATCAATCCATCTAAATAAATCGTGCTTTTGTCCATCACCCCATCTCCATCTTCATCTTCTAAAATCGAAATCCTGCCGGATTTCTCAACCTCTCCTTTACCATCAATATCGGGCATAAATCCCCGCATTTCTACTACCCAAAGTCTTCCGTCCCCATCAAAGCTCATGGCCACCGGTTCTTGGACCATGGGCTCTGAGGCGACTAATTCGATCCTAAATCCAGGCTCAACTTTAAACGTCGATTTTTCCTGAATGGGAGTTCTAACTGGAGATATATCCCATTCATTGCTCCTTGGAATTTGAGCACAACATAAAACAAATGCAAGGAGCAGAAATACTCTCATGTTAAAATCTAAATCTGTTTAAAATCCTTTGACTTCCCAACCCTTTCGATAGGTTCTCTTTAAAAATTTCTCAGCCGCAGGATAATTAGGGAATTTCATTTTAGCCGAATCCCAGGTTAATAATTGGTCCGGCACGCGAATCGCAATCGTTCCTAATAACACAGCTTCCGTCATGGGTCCCGATTGAGCAAAATGCGACTCCGTTTTCTCTCCTCCTAAACATGCATCCACAAAATGATGGTAATGATTTCGCTCAGCCAATGTAGGTAATTTCACCTCTTTGGGTGTACCAATAGGTATGTAAACAGGCATTTTTCCATGAGGAATTAACAAGGCTCCTTCCGTTCCGATCAACATCGCAGATTCAGCAGGATATTCTCCATCCTTATATAAATCCATCACTTCTTTTGGTGGATAAAACTCGCCATCAAACCATTCTAATTGGAGCGTGTCTTTCTCCGTCATCGAATTTCCCGGAAATTGCCACGTAATATGATTTCCCTGTGGCCACGTATCTGCACGGCGTTCAGGTGAATTTTGCCAAGATTTTTGTACCTCTGCTACGACCGATTTAGGGGGCTTCAATCCCAACCCTTTCCAAACCGCATCAAAAATATGGCAACCGATATCTCCAGACCAACCCGTTCCAAAATCCTGCCAAGTTCTCCAAATAGCCGAATGGTAAATATCGGGAGCATAAGGCCTTACCGGCGCCGTTCCTATCCACTGATCCCAATGTAAATGAGAGGGAACTTCTTGTCCCTGTGCAGGTCTTGGACCCACTAATCGGTATTTAGCTACCGCTCCAGGCCGATTGGAACATAAATAAGCATGTTTTACTTTGCCTATGAGGCCTTGTTTAATCATAATTACCCCAGTTCGGTCTCCCATCGTAGAAGCCACTTGCGTTCCTAACTGAGTAGTAACGCCTGCTTTTACCGCATCTTTAGTTAATGCACGCACCTCCGCCACATCATGGCACATGGGCTTTTGGCAATACACATGTTTTTTATTTCGGATCGCCTGCACCGCAATCGCATAGTGATTATGATCCGGTACGGTTACATTAACAGAATCAATGTTGTCCTGCTCCGCTTTTAATAGTTCACGGTAATCGGTATATGTTCGCGCCCCTGGACATAAGTCCGCGGCACGTTTTAGATTTTTTTCATCTACATCACAAATAGCGACAATCTCCACAGAAGCGTGTTTTTTGAATTGTTGCAAATCGCCCCAACCCATTCCACCTACTCCAATGGCCGCATGTCTAAGTTTTGTGCCCGCCGGTATCTTAGCAGCCACTTCATTGGTAAATAATAAAGGCCCCGCCAAAGCAGCCGTAGCCGCCTTGATTATAAATTCTCTTCGAGAATTTGCTTGTACTTTGTTTTTCATAGGTTTAGGTTTTTGAATATGTAATTTAATTTATTTTTTTTATAGTTAAGTAAATAGTTTCCATGATTTTTTCCTCAATACCATTTTCAAAGGGTCTGGGCATTCCATAATAGATCATACTTGAATCCGCCTCATGTCCATCTTCTTTTAAAACGCGTTCTGAGGGGATATAGCACATGGCCTCATTGCTTTAGCTGGCAACAAAAATGTTGTTATCAGGAAATTCTTTTTTGGTCCTCAACGAATAATCAACGACCACTTCGCTACCTATAGAAATCATCCTGAATTCATTACCTAACCGAATTCCTTGGATCGGGTAGGTGTACGTTTCGGTATTCCAACCTTTATTATAGGCCTCCAACATCAATTTAGCCCTTCTTTGGATAAACCTATCCGGACTATGTAAGTCTTTTTGATAATCAGCCACCGGTACTTTTTTGAATTTTAATGGGATGGTACTGAAATAGGATTGAAGCTCATTTTTTACGGGCTTCACATCTTTTGAGTGAACCAAATTGACCACTTGGTCCGCCAAGCTAATTCCATGTTTGATCGCAAGCTCCACCGTCCCGCGGGATTCTGGTTGTTGTAAATATCAGAATATCAACCGGGGTCACGTTCGACTGGTACGGCATCCAGTACGAAAGCAAATCACAACTTAGACGGTTATCTGTTT